>CAVCAF010000025.1:0-17822 GCA_963600185.1 Azospirillum sp. 51_20
ACGGTAACCATCTTTTTCGTCATTTCTTTGTTATCCATTTCGGACTCCATTTAGTGTTAATGCCTGAGCCCACCATGGGCTAAAAGCATGACTCTATTATCCACCAAATAAGCATGAGATGCTTATTTGGGAAATTGAAGGCTATCCATTGCGTTTATAAGTTGTTGAAAAGAGGTGAAATTGGGTGAATACTATACGATATGAAAGTTAAGAAGTTTTAAGTACAGATGCTTATTTCGGGGTGTTTTGGCGTTAATGAGAGCCTCGCGCGGAGCGTTTCCGCTCCGCAACCGAACGCCCCCTCACCGATGTGCCGCGATGTGTTAATCTTGTAAATCCTGTCTAAAACAGTGCCGAGGGCGCAGGTAACAGAGCCTCTACCCTCATGGAAGAAAAAATGGTATAATATCCGTCACACAACTTAAGGAGCGTTTACCGGAAAGTCCCGTGGAAATCGGGCGCTGTCGCGCAACCGTTAAAGTCGGAATACGAGGCGCTCTCCTAACTACCATCTAGTACCCTCGCTTGAAGGGGAAAGGAGTATAAATGACAGAATTATTATTGGCAGCGTCGCTCGTGGCGACGAACTTGCCAACTGTAGTCGTTGAGGCTTCGCGCCTCGACAAATCGCCGCGGGACTTGCCGCAGAATGTGCAGGTAATTTCCGCGAATGAAATCGCCCAGTCGGGTGCTTACGATATCGCGGGCGTACTCGCGAAAGTCGCGCCTCAAGTGCACATGAGCCACCTCGGGGGCAACAACCCTGCGCTGACCCAGCTCTCCATGGGCGGCTATGGCGAGAATGGCTTCGGACGCGTCCTCGTGCTCGTGGATGGCGAGAAGCTCAACAATCCCGATATGAACCCGCCCAACCTCGCCCAAGTCACCCTCGCGAGCGTCCAGCAAATTGAGGTGCTCACGGGGCCTCAAACCGTGCTTCATGGGGACGGCGCTTCGGCAGGTATGATTAACATCGTCACAGAGCCAACGGACTACGAGAATCACGGCGCATTTGAGGTGCATGGCGGCAGTTGGAATACGATTGGCGGCTCACTCGCCTACCGTGGCGGTCTTAAAGAAGAGGGACTCCTCTATTGGGGAAGTGCCGCGTATGACCACTCGGACGGCTATCGCGAGAACTCGGGCTTCGATATTTGGAATGTCAATGGCGGCATCCGTAAGAACTGGGAGAACGGCTCTTGGATGAAAATCGCCGCGTTCTATAATGATAGCGACTATGAGATACCGAGTTCCCTTACGCGTGAGGCGTGGCACGCTTCGCCGCGCTATTCAACTACACGCGACGACTACTATCGCCGCACAACCGAGGGACTTAACGCGACTATCAATGCCCAACTTAATGACGAGAACGCTATTAAGATAACGGGGACAGCCTCCGAACGGCATATGCAAGCGCGTTCCTATGGCTATTATTACCAAATCTATTCCTACGAAATAACCCCGCAGTGGATTAACACAACGGATATCTTTGGTCTCAACAATGAGTTTATCCTTGGCTCAACCTTCCGCCATGACCGAAATGACGCGACTTCATGGGGTGCAGGTTATTTTACGAAGGGACGCGTCACGCGGCAGTCCATGGGCTTTTTCGCGCAAGATACCTTGCACCTAACCGAGAGTCTCGCCATTCAACTCGGCGGACGCTATGAGCGGCTTTGGATGCGTGATACGGGCTACAATGCACCCGCGAACCGTGCAAGCGATGAGCACGCCTATGACGCGGCACTCCTCTTTACGCCTGTAGAGGATTTGAAGACATATATCCGTTTCTCACGCTTCTTCCGTGCACCCTTCGTGGATGAACTCCTCTACGACGGAACCATGCTTTCTCCTGAGACTGGCTGGATGGCTGATGTCGGCGCGGACTGGACATTCCTTGATGAGTTCAACCTCGGTGGTAATCTCTACTACTCGGAGTTAAAGCATGAACTCTTTTACAACACATGGTTTTGGCCTGGCAAGAATATGAACTCGCCTTCAGATACTCTTCGTGAAGGGCTAAACCTGCATCTCGGCTGGGAACGCGAGAAAGTCGCGGGTGTACAACTCGCCTACTCGCTCGTCCATGCCCAATTTGACGGTGGCGAATATGACGGCAACGAAATCCCGGGTGTGCCTGAGCAAACCGTATCGCTTACGGGGCGCGTCTACCTCTGGGAAGAGTGCTTCGTCTTTGGTGGCTACCGCTATCAAACAGCCGAGTGGTCTATTTCAGACTTCAAGAATACAGGCTGTAATGAGGGGCAGAAATATGGACGCATCCCCGCCTACGGTGTCTTTCATATTGGCGCAGAGTATGCACCTGAGTTTGTTGAATGGCTCAAGGGCTTCAAGTTTGGTTTCACGGTGGACAACCTCTTCAACAAGAACTACTGTGATTATGCGACTTACGGCAAGAACTACTATCCGGGTGCGGGTAGGTCGTATATGTTCACAATTCGCTACGCATTCTAAGCGTAGCACTTAAGGCGCGAAGTGAGCACTCACAAAGGCAAGTCCGTCCGTAATTGTGGCGAACTTGCCTTCTAATTGTGCATTAAACGCAGCAGTTAGTATCTCTGTAAAGCGCGGGCTCGGCTTAAAGCCTAGGGCAATTAGGTGTCGCCCAAGGACGAGGGGTTTGGGCGCGGCATCTTTTACACGTAAACGTTCCGCGGCTTGCGCGAGCCACTCGAGCGCTTCGGGGGTGCGGGGCGCTGTGCCGCGCCCCGCGTCATCCGCCGCGGCAACCCGTAAGAGCCGATCGAGCCTGCCCGCCGCAAGGGAAAGACGGCGAATAGACGCGTCACTCGCGTGGTTGCGCCAAAACGAGAATGGGCGCATATGAAGGCGCACAAGAGGCGGTACATCGCGCAGAAGTTCGTGATCTTGCGTGAGCCGCGCGAGGAACCGCTTCGTGGGGGCAACCCCCTTCTCGTCATGTCCAATGCTACGGATGTGTCCGCGGCGTGAATCATAATAAGAAGTAGAGGGCTTACCTAAATCGTGACAAAGGACGGCGAGTCCCACAATAAGATTTTCACGCGCCGTCCAAGTCTTGCGCGGCGCAATAAAGTCATACAGCGTGTCGCGTCCGTCTCGGGACGCGGCGAAAGCGTCTAGGCAACAGAGTGTATGCGCCCAGACATCGCCTTCAGGGTGCCATACAGGGTCTTGCTTGCACCCAACGAGCGCAAGAAGTTCGGGATAATACCGTAGCCACCCCACGCGGCACAAGAACCGAAGTCCTTTTGAGGGCACAACCCCTTTCACTAGCAACTTTTCCCATTCGCCCATGAGCCGTTCGGGCGGCAAGCCTTCGGGTGTCATCCCGCGGCATACAGCGACGAGGTTCTCGGCAGGCTCTAAATCAAAGCGGGCGAGGAATTGCATGGCACGCAAAACGCGCAAGGGGTCCTCTGCGAAATGGGAAGAAACGGGTCTCAAAACGCGCCGTTCGAGATCTTTCTTGCCTTGCCATGGGTCGAGATATTCGCCTGTTAACGGATCTAGGTAAATCGCGTTTATAGTAAAGTCACGCCGCGCGGCAGCTTCCGCCAAAGAGAGATTAGGATCAAAGTCCGTCTCAAACGCCTTATGTCCAAGCCCCAACTTCGTTTCGCGACGCGGTAAAGCAACATCAATGTTGAGTCCGTGAAGTTTAATAACCCCAAAGGACGCTCCCACGAGGTCGAGGGGATAATGAGGTTTTAGAGTTCCAATTACTTTCGCTTGCGTTAGCCCATAGACCTCAATGTCGAAGTCTACAGGCTTTTCGCCACGCAAGATATCCCGTACGGAGCCACCGACAAGGAGTGCGCGGCCGCCCACGCACTTCACAAGCTCGGCAACGCGGCGTACGGGCTCTAGCATATCCGCCTTTTCTTCTTAGTAGCCGAGTACGGCATCCACGAGAATGACTTTCGTGGGCATACCGCCTGGACAGCGGTCAAAGATTACAGTCACCTTGCAGATACGGTCAGGCGAGTCGCAATCATTGCATTCACCCGTAAGCGCACAGGGAGTGCGCTTACCTAGCCGCCGCGTATTAGCGGGGCACGCTTCGCGCTTAATGCGAGCAATCGCCTCATCAACGCCACCCGTGACAATCTTATTGCGCCCAATGACATAAATGACGCGCTTAGGGCCCGCAATGGAAGCCGCGACACGATTGCCGCGTCCGTCTATGTTCACAATGCGTCCATCTGCCGTAAGGGCGTTCGCGCTCAAGAGAAAGAGATCCGCCTCAAGCGCATGGTCGCGGACTTCCTTGCCTGCCGCGCTTAGAGCGTCTTTTACGCCAATTTCTTTTAAGGTTTCGCTTCCGCCCCAAGCGACGGACGCGGCACTTTGTGCCTCAGTAAGGACGACTTCTTTCGCGTCCTCAGGTGTCTTCACGACGACCGTATCGTATCCGCGGCACTTAAGCGCTTCGGCGACTTCATTTAGGTCTATTTGCATTGTTGGATTCCTTTCTTTAGTTAGTACCAAGTAAGCTCATTGCGAGCGCAATAATGAGCGGCATGGTGACGATACTCAAGAGCGTCGTGCCACTCGCGAGCCCTACCGAGAGATCTATGTCGCGGTGATATTGCGCGGCGAACATCGTCGTCATTGCCGCCGAGGGTGCACTCGCCGCCGTAATAATTGCAAGCGCCATAAGCGGATTCACGCGCTCACGAATGAGATAAAAAACGCCCATTATCGTTAATGGCGCGGCAACTAAGCGCACAAACGCCGCGAGATAAGCTCCCGGATCGCGCAGGACGGCTTTAACATGCATTCCCGCGAGATAATAGCCTATAATCAGCATGGCAAGCGGTGTATTGAGGTCGGCGAGCATGCTCACGGGTTCATGCAGGACAGGAGGCAGTGTAAACGACGACAAGAAAAGCGGCAGACCCAGCGCGAGCCCCAACGTACCAGGGTTTATCAAAATCACACGCCAATTAGAGCCCGAAGCTTCGTCGCCAGGGTGTCCATTGCCGCGCATAGTCTTATAGCCCCAACTCCAAATAACAAGATTAAAGACGGCGACATAGATAACGCCAAAGAAAACACCTTCCGCACCAAACACCGCCTGTTCAAGGGGAATGCCCATAAAACCCGCATTTGAGAGCACCATAGAGAGTTTCAGTACAGATGTCCGCCGCAAGCTCTTACCTGGCACGATTAAGTTCGCAACCGCTATAAGAACGATGTGGATTACAACAACAAATACTGCCGCGAGTAATAACTGGTTAAGGAGTGCCTTCTCAAACGGACGCTGAAAGACATCCATTATAAGGCACGGTGTCACGATAAGACAAAGAATATTCACCATGCCTTTTATCGAAGGCTCATCCACGAGCTTAAACCAGCGCGAGCAGGCTCCGACCGCCATAAGCGCGAAGAGGATTCCGACTTGCGAAGCAACTAAGATAAGATTCTCTAACATACTAATTCTTAAGCTCGTTAAGATCTAACTCATGATCAAAAAGGCGCGGTGCTTCGTCCGCACGGTGGCAGATTAAAATTGCGGTTGTTTGCGGCTTTTTACACAAGTAGTTCGTAATCTGCCGCGCGACAACTTTCGCCTCACGCGGATCAAGGTTCATAAAAGGTTCATCTAATAAGAGTAACTCGGGTTTCGTTGCAAGTGCCATATTCACTAGTTCTCGTGCACTATAACCGAGGTAGGCTTGCATTTCAGGACTCACCGCGCCAATACGCGCACGAATCTCCGAGAGCGCAACGCCATTGCCGCGTGCATGACCAAATACGCGCACATCTGCCGCGTATGCCCAGGGACTATCCCCCGTAATAAGCGCAAATAGCGTCGTCTTGCCCGAACCATTCTCGCCGCGCAGAATCCAATGCTCTCCTTTACGGACGACCCAATTAAAGTGATTAAAGAGTTGCCGAGAGCCATAAGAGAGCGAAAGATCGCGAATCTCAACGACTGCGGGCGCGGCATTCACGACTTTAGGCTTACGCACCTTGGGGACAGAGGTGATCTTCGTTTTAGCAGGCAATGTGAGAGGCTTAAAGGGCGTAAGTTTAGCGCGTCCGCGGCAATCTAGGTGAATAGCTGTCTTCACGCCCGCGGGCACTTCATCCGTATGGCGGCAGGCAATTAGAATAGCAAGCCCCCTTTTCGCGAGTGCCGACAAAATCGCCTTCAGCTTTTCGCGTTGCGTGGGGTCAAGTCCAGCGGCAGGGTCATCAAGAATAAGAAGTTTCGGATTCTTCGCGAGAGAACGCGTCAAAAGAACACGCCGCGTTTCGCCGTTGGAAAGCGAGATGAGGGGGCGCTCCAAGAACTTGCGCACATCCGTTAATCGCACGAGTCGCGCAAGTCGTTCTTTAAAAGCGCGTTTCGTCTCAGGTGCTTTCGCCCCAACTTCATAGGGGTTAATCTCGTAGACTTCCTCATAAGATAGAAAGTCCGCCACGGTTTCGCCACCCTCTTCATAATAGCGTGCTTGAGGCCAGCCCGTCGCTTGCGCAAAACGCGCGTGCCCCGCGAAACTCAAGAGCGCGGCAGAATCACGCCAATCATCCGAAAGTGCTAATTTATGACACCACGCGCTACGAATAGCCGCGTCACTACCCGTCACTGCGACTATTTCGCCCGCCTGCGGCAAGAGTTCTAGCGTCCGAGAATGCACTTTAGGTTCTCCATAATGCGCTCGGCAATATCGGGCTTATTCATCGTGTAAACATGTACACCATTTACACCATTCGCGAAAAGGTCAATAATTTGTTCCGTCGCGTAAGCTATGCCCGCTTCAGCCATCGCGGCAGGGCTTTCACCGAAGCGATCAACTATTGCTTTAAAGCGTGCGGGCAAGAACGAGCCTGATAATTGACAAATACGCGTAATCTGCTTCGCGTTCGTTACAGGCATAATACCCGCGAGAACGGGTACGCGTATGCCGCGTCCGAGGAGCTTAGAGAGATAAGTGTAAAAGATATTATTGTCAAAGAACATCTGCGAAACGAGAAACTCCAGCCCCGCGTCAACCTTTGACTTAATATGGTCTAGATCATCCGTAATATGGACGCACTCGGGATGGCACTCTGGATAGCACGCGCCCCCCAAGCAAAAGCCGCGTCCACGCATAAAGCGTACGAGGTCTACTGCGTGCGCGAAGTCACTCGAACAAGTCGCGGGCTCTACATTAGGCGGTAAATCACCCCGCAGGCAAAGGACATTCGAAACGCCGCGCTTCGCAAGTTTCGTAACTTCCTCCTCAATGCGCTCTTTAGAAGCAGAAAGACATGTGAGGTGGGCGAGCGCGGGAACGCCCGCGTCTTGCACAAATGAAGCGACTTCCGCCGTATTAGCATTCGCGCCGCCACCCGCCCCATAAGTAACTGAAATGAAGCTCGGCTTTAATTGTGCCAGTTTAAGGACGGTCTCCTTAACTGAACTCGCGGCAGTATCCTTTTTAGGCGGGAATATCTCAAAAGAGATTTCAGGCTTACCATCATCAATTAGATTACGAATCTTCATTCCTGTTCCTTCCTAAAAAGAAGAGCGACTCGCTTGAGGCGGGCCGCTCCCTTTTAGCTTAATCAGCAATCACCTCAATCAGCGCTCGGGCGAACCTTGCCCTCTTTAATGCGCTTAGCGATAACCTGTTCAGCGATTGCCTTAGGTACGGCCTCATACTGCTTAAAGATCATCGTGAAGGTGCCGCGACCCTGGGTAACCGTACGAATCGCGTTCGAATAACCGAACATTTCGCCTAACGGTACCATAGCCTTGATGAGCTTAACGCCCGCACGGTCTTCCATGCCCTCAACGCGTCCACGACGCTGGTTAATGGAACCATTCGCCGCGCCCATGTAAGTTTCAGGAACCGCGACTTCGACATCCATCATCGGCTCGAGAAGTTGCGGTTTCGCCTTCATAAACGCCTGCTTAAAGCACTGACGCGCACACTCAATAAACGCGAACTCGTTCGAGTCAACTTCGTGATACGAGCCGAAGAACACCGTCGCCTTAACATCCACGACTGGGAAGCCGCCCACAGGACCCGCTTCAAGAGCCTTCTTAACGCCCTTCTCAACAGCCGGAATGTATTCCGTCGGGATCACGCCGCCCTTAACTTCGTTGACGAACTCAAAGCCCTTACCCGGTTCTTGAGGTTCGAGGCGCAAGCACACATGCGCGTACTGACCACGACCACCCGACTGCTTAACATGCTTATATTCGTTCTCAACCTTTTGGGTAATCGTTTCGCGGTAAGCGACCTGCGGCGCACCCACATCGCAGTCAACATTGAACTCGCGTTTCAGGCGGTCAACAATAACTTCGAGGTAAAGTTCGCCCATACCCGCGATAATTGTCTCGCTCGTTTCCTTATCGAAGCTGACGACGAATGTCGGGTCTTCCATCGCGAGTGCGTGAAGCGCCACACCGAGCTTTTCATTATCGCCGCGTGATTTCGGCTTAACCGCAACCGAGATAACTGGCGCGGGGAAGTCAATCGACTCGAGCGTAATTGGGTGCTCAGGATCACAAAGCGTGTCGCCTGTGCGCGTCTGGGTAAGACCAACGCAAGCAACAATATCGCCCGTACGCGCTTCTTCCAAAGGCTCGTGCTTGTTCGCGTGCATACGGAAGAGTCGCGAAATACGCTGCTCCTGGTTAATCGTCGAGTCGAGCATCTCCGCGCCGAGTTTCATAATGCCCGAGTAAACACGAACGAAGGTAATCTTGCCCATATTCTTATCGGACATAATCTTAAACGCGAGACCGCAGAACGGCGCGTCATCGCTGACAGGGCGCACTTCTTCAGGATTATCCTGAGAAACGGCAGGACCCGCATCAAGCGGAGACGGCAGGTAGTCGCAAACACCATCGAGGAGTTGCTGTACGCCCTTATCCTTAAACGCACTACCGCAGAACGCGGGGGTAATCTTACGCGCGAGGCATCCCTTACGAATCGCCTTCTTGATTTCTTCTGTCGTAAGCTCCTCGCCCGCGAAGAACTTCTCCATGAGCGCGTCATCTTGCTCAGCCGCCGACTCAACCATCTTCTGGCGATATTCCTCAGCTTTCGCCTTGTACTCCTCAGGGATATCCTTCTCAATGACCGTCTTACCGAGGCTCTTCATATCATAGTAAAGTGCCTTCATCGAGATAAGGTCAATGATGCCTTCGAAAGTATCCGCCGCGCCAATTGGGATGACCATGGGGACGGGGTTCGCGTGAAGTTGCGCGCGCATCTGATCCATTACGTTGTAGAAGTTCGCGCCGACGCGGTCCATCTTATTAACGAACGCGATTTTCGGCACTTTGTACTTCTCGCTCTGACGCCAGACTTGCTCGGACTGGGGCTGCACGCCGCCGACCGCACAGTAAAGGGCGACCGCACCGTCAAGAACGCGCAGTGAGCGCTCGACTTCAGCCGTAAAGTCAACATGTCCGGGGGTATCAATTAGCGAAAGGCGATACTGACCCCAAGTTACACATGTCGCGGCGGACTGAATCGTAATGCCGCGCTCCTGTTCCTGGACCATGAAGTCCATCGTCGCGGCACCGTCATGCACCTCGCCGATCTTGTAGTTTTTACCCGAATAATACAAAATACGCTCGGACGTCGTCGTCTTGCCGCCGTCGATGTGAGCCATAATGCCGAAGTTACGCACTCTCTCGAGTGGAATGTCACGTTTAGCCATTTTTCTCCTTAGTTCAACAATGAGTACATATTATACCGAAAATGCGTCCTACTCGCAAGGGGATATTTTCATTTTCTGCAATTTTCTATCCCTAACGCTGTTTATAGAAGGTGTAAATACCGAACGCCAAAAACACGATATACGGCACAATTGCCGCGGGAATTGGCGCTACCCACCCCTGTTTCGCAACGACCATCCCGCCAATTACGACACCGTAAAAGGCAAAGAAGAGCCCGAGCGCACCCAAAATGCCCTTAAAGACAGACTGCCGTCCCGAAGCAATCCCCGCGGGAATCGCGAGGAAAGTAATGAGTACGCACGCAAACGGCGACATTATTTGCGCGACCGCGTCATAGAGTCCGTCCCGCCGCGCATCTTGCGAAAAGTCATCATTCCGCCGCAGAAAGCGTATTTTCTGACGGACATTTGAGTATTGCCAATCGCGGTTCTGGACGAGGATGTCGCCTGGGCGCGTGCGGAACTCAGGGAACACCCGCAACTGCAACTTAGAGACCGCGGCATTTGTTGTCGCGACTTCTACACCCTTTTCATCGTAAAGAGTTTCGACAGGCTTCGTAAACCACCACTCACCGTCAAGATACTCCGCCTTCTCCGCCGTTAAAAGCGATGCACGCGTTCCATTCGGGCGCGTCGAAACAACGCGGACATTCTCAAGATGAGCACCCGAATCATCCTTAAGCGCGTCAGCGGTCCATGTACGGTTTTCGCGCGTATTCTCATAAACAACTTCCTCGGCGAGCGCGGCACGCGCCACATCAAACTTAGCTCCCTTTAGGCGTTTCGCCCACTGCGAATGCACGGGGACATAACATTCATTCACCCACGCGACGAATAATGCCGTTAAGAAAGCGATAACAAGAATGGGCTTAACTATCGTGAGAAAGCCAATACCACTCGCACGCATCGCCACCAGTTCCGAATGGCGGCAGAAGTTCCACATCGTATACAGCGTCGCGAGCATAAGCGCGGCAGGCGCAAGGTAATGAAAAAATGGCGCGAGATAGCCCGTAAAGAAGCGTAGAACTTCAAAGACTGAGAGCTCCGCGTCCATTAACCGCCCAAACGATCCAAACAATTCAAAGAGAATGTAAATGGAAAGAAACCCAATTAAGCAGTAGGCATAGGGCACAAGAAACTCACGGAAAATATAGCGCGTTAGAATCTTCATTCAATAACCACCTTTTACTAACCTTCTTGTAAGGCACCCGTTAAATCCGCGACCGCGGCAATGCCCTTTCGCGCACAATACGCGGCGATACCATCGTAGACCTCAGAAACGACATTAGGACTCGTAAAGATTGCCGTCCCAACCGCGACCGCCGTTGCACCCGCGAGCAGAAACTCAATCGCGTCCTTCGCCTCATAAACGCCGCCCATTGCGAGAATGGGTAACTTTGAACACTTATGCGCCTCATAAACGAGCTTCACAGCGGCGGGATGAATGCCGCGTCCCGAGAGTCCACCCGTTTTATTCGCGAGAACAGGGCGGCGCGTTTCAATATCAATTACCATCGCGGGGATCGTGTTTATAAGGCTTAAGGCATCCGCCCCAGCCTCTTCACACGCGCGAACATACGGCACAATTGAAGGAACATTTGGCGCGAGTTTCACGACAAGAGGCAAAGTTGTCGCCGAACGGACGGCACTTACGACTTCCTTTAGAACCTGCGGATCTTGTCCGAAAGTGTGCCCGCCCGCCTTCACATTAGGGCAACTCACATTCATCTCAAGTGCCCCAATAACGGACGACTTCGCCGCGGTTAAACGCCGCGCGACTTCGGCATATTCTTCAACTGAGCCTCCCCAGATATTAACAATCATCGGCACGGCGACATGCGCGGCATATTCAGGCAGGGTCTTCGCAATAAACGCCTCAACGCCCGCACCTTGTAAGCCAATTGCGTTCACGAGTCCACCTGGAACTTCCGAATGGCGCGGCATTCCATTACCTGCCCACGGCTCTAGACGGATTCCTTTAGCGGTAATAGCGCCGAGCTTAGAATAATCAACTGCGCCAAGATATTCGGTGCCATAGCCAAAAGTTCCACTGGCTGTCGCGAGGGGGGTCGCCATTGGGAGTCCCCCTAAATTGACACGCATATCTACATTACTAACTTCTATCATGCTCGCTCCCTTACCAAACGAGATCTTTCGCCGCGAAGACGGGACCGTCTAAACAGCAACGCGAATTGCCGCTCACGGTTCGTTGAATGCAGGCATAACACGCGCCCACGCCGCAAATCATGTGGCGATCCATAGAAATCCAGCCTGGACACTTATGCGCAAGGACGCGTTCAGCGACTGCTTTTAACATGGGGTCGGGACCGCACGCGAAAAGTTCACAGCCCTTACCAAGTGCGAGCACCGCATCCAAAGGTTCCGTCACAAAGCCCTTAACACCCATTGAGCCATCGTTTGTTGCAAGGCGCATCCCTACACCAAGCTCTTGAAACGCGTCCAGCATAATCAGGTCATCCTTGGTTCGTGCACCCACAAAAAGAAGGATATCTTTAACACCCGAAGCCTTAAGCCGCCGCGCGAGAAAGTAGAGAGGCGCGACACCGTAGCCGCCCCCGACGAGATATGCCGCGCCTTGGCAGGTCGTAGGGAAGCCGTGTCCAAGCGGCCCTAGCACCTGCACGCTATCGCCAACAGCAACCTTATTAAGCGCGGCAGTTCCACGTCCAACCGTTTTATAGACAACGGACAAAATCCCTTCGTTCGCGTCAAAGATGCTAAATGGACGCCGCAAAGCTGTAGGCTCGAGTGTAGGTACGCGAATATGCACGAATTGTCCAGGCTCCGCCCGCCCCGCGATTTTGGGTGCTGCCAAATCAAGGCGACGATAACCAAGCCCACACACCTCATGAGAAACTATACGGCAGTTTTCATCTATTTTCATTCTTCAATCCTTCTCATCAGAGCCTTCAAGCCATTCCACATCGTAAGCTTCATATTGTGCACTTGCGCGGACTCGCCAAATCGCAGAAGGTAAGTCGGCGAATAGGTGATATAAAGCCAAGTACCATCCTGCGCCTTAACCCAGCGTCCAGGTTCGGAACGAAGTCCTGGGAACCATTTCCTGAGTGCCATGCCCCCGAGCACAACCGCATACGGCGTTTTTGGACGCGGCGGCTCAAAAAGGATAGGTACCTCAGCGCGTTTACCAAGAGCCGTGATAATCTTAGCCATCATTTCTACACCAGCCTGTGTTAGGGGCGCATGGTGCAGAAACACAAAGTCGGGCGCATTAGCGGTGGAAACAGCGGGCGCGACCGCGGCAGTTTTAGGCTGGGCGGGAGCTTTCTGCGGAAGGCTTTGGGTGGGCGACGCACTAACTTTCGGCGCGGCAGTTTTTTCGCCCCCAAAAGCCAACAGGCTACGGTCACACGAGAATAGTCGTACGCCGAGCTCGTTTTCTAATTCAAGCTCGGCTTCGAAAGCGTCAAGTATCTCCTCAAGCGTCTTCACGCCTTAGGAGACTTACTATAGCCATAGGGATTCTGCTTTTGCCAGTTCCACGAATCGCGGCACATTTCGTTAATGTCGCGCGTAGCCTGCCAACCGAGTTCCTTTGCCGCGAGTGTCGGATCTGCCCAACATTCGGCAATATCGCCAGGGCGGCGCGGACAAATCTTATAAGGAATGTGCTTGCCTGAAGCCGCCTCAAACGCCGACACGACTTGCAAAACCGAGTAGCCATGACCCGTGCCTAAGTTGTAAATCTTAAGTCCAAGATCAGGATTCGCCGCGATTTTCTCTATCGCCTTGAGGTGTCCGTTCGCGAGGTCAACGACATGGATATAATCGCGAATGCCTGTTCCGTCGGGTGTCGGGTAGTCGTTGCCATAGACGCTTAACTCGGGACGCCGTCCAATCGCGACTTGGGCGACATAGGGGAGCAAGTTGTTGGGGATGCCCGCTGGGTCTTCACCGATAAGCCCTGACGGATGCGCCCCAATCGGATTGAAATAGCGCAGAATCACGACATTCCACTCGGGGTCGGCGTTATGCACATCGCGCAGGACGCGCTCCATCATTAGCTTCGTCCAGCCATAGGGATTTGTGCAACCAGGTGTAGGGAAGTCCTCGCGAATCGGCACACTCGCGGGGTCGCCATAAACTGTCGCGGAACTCGAGAAGACGATGTTCTTGCAATTGTATTCCGCGAGGCACTTAAGTAGCGTAAAGGTTCCGCCAAGATTGTTGTTGTAGTACTTGAGCGGGATTTTCGTTGATTCACCGACCGCCTTGAGCGCGGCGAAATGGATTGTCGCGTCAAAGGGGGCTTCCCGATTAAAGACATTATTTAGAGCGACCTCACTACGGATATCGAGCTTGTAGAAAGTCGGCTCGCGTCCCGTAATTTGCCTTATGCGCGAAAGCGACTTACGCGAGCTGTTGCAGAGGTTATCGACGACGACAACATCATGTCCCGCGTTAAGCAATTCAACAACCGTATGGCTACCGATATAACCCGTGCCACCCGTAACTAGAATCTTCATAGTTTTTTTTACCTTTCTTAAAACGATTTAGCCGCCTACTTTTGAGCGACCTTAATTGAGGCGTGATAACTCTGGAGTGAGCGTACCTCGCCCTTACCTAAACGCGCGGAAGCAATCCCTTCCGCCGCGGCACTCGCCGCCGCGAGCGTTGTGAGATAAGGGACGCGATACTTAATCGCGGCTTGGCGAATACGACAATCATCCGCCCGCGCATCACGCCGTCCGCTTGGCGTATTGACGATAAGTTTCACTTCGCGATTTTTGATTGCGTCTAAGACATCGGGTCTGCCTTCACCAATCTTAGCAACGACCGAGCAAGGGATACCCTGCGCGGTAAGAAACGCCGCCGTGCCCGCCGTCGCAATAATCTCGCACCCGAGCGCAACGAAACGCTTCGCCGCGTCTGCCGCGTCCGTCGTCTTCTCACTAAGCGAGAAAAGCACCTTGCCCTTCTCAGTCGGGAGGGGCGAGCCTGCCGCCTCTTGTGACTTGTAGTAGGCGAGCGCGAAAGTATCCGCGAGTCCCAAAACTTCACCCGTAGAGCGCATCTCAGGTCCAAGCACAGGGTCTACTTCAGGGAACTTCTCAAAGGGCAAAACCGCTTCTTTCACACCATAATAAGGGATGATCTTCTCGCGATCAATCCCAAGACTCTGAACAGACGCGCCCAGCATAAGTTCCGTCGCAATATGCGCCATCTGCGTGCCCGCGACTTTCGAGACGAGCGGGACTGTTCGTGACGCACGGGGGTTCGCCTCAATTACATAGACCTTACCCTCCTCAATCGCGAACTGCATATTCATAAGCCCGACCACCTTCAATTCACGCGCAATGCGCCGCGTATAATCAAGTATTGTCTGGCGGTTCTCAGCCGAAATCCCGACGGGCGGCAAAACGCACGCCGAATCGCCCGAGTGAATACCCGCGAGCTCAATGTGCTGCATAATGGCAGGGATAAACACTTCATTGCCGTCCGAGAGCGCGTCCGCCTCACACTCTAGCGCATGGTGCAAGAAACGGTCGAGATAAAGCGGGCGATCGGGCGTTACGCCAACCGCCTTCGCCACATACTCGCGTAGCATCTGCTCATCGTAGATGACTTCCATGCCGCGCCCACCCAAGACGAAACTCGGGCGAATGATTAACGGATACCCCAAGTCTGCCGCGACTTTAAGGGCTCCTTCAATGTCGCTTGCCATTTCGCTCTGGGGCATCGGGATGCCGAGGCGATCCATAATTGAATGGAAGAGGTCACGATCTTCTGCCGCGTCAATGGAGTCCACCGAAGTACCCAGAATGCAACAGCCTGCTTCTTCCAAACCACGCGCAATGTTAAGCGGTGTCTGCCCGCCAAATTGCACGATGATGCCCTCGGGCTTCTCGGACTCATAAATCTGAAGGACGTCCTCTAGCGTGACAGGTTCAAAGTAGAGCTTGTCGGAGGTATCGTAGTCCGTCGACACAGTCTCAGGGTTGCAGTTGACGATAATCGTCTCGTAGCCCTTCGCCCGCATAGCCATCGCTGCGTGGCAACAGCAGTAATCGAACTCAATGCCCTGACCAATACGGTTAGGACCGCCGCCCAAAATCATGACTTTCTTGCGATTCGTCGTGACGGGCACTTCATTGGCGCTCCCATTATAGGACGAATAGTAGTACGCCTGATTCTCAACACCCGAGACGGGCACTTTGTGCCAAGTCTCGCGGCAACCAAGTGCCGCGCGGCGTTCACGAATCTCCTTTTCGGCAACGCCCAAGAGTTGCGCGAGATATTTATCGGCGAAACCGTCCTTCTTCGCCTGCACGAGCACCTCATCGGGAAGCACCTTGCCCTTATAGGAAAGAATCTTCTCTTCTTCCTCAACAAGTTCGCGCATTTGATCGACGAAGTACGCCTTAACGCCTGTACGCGCAAAGATCTGCTCATTTGTCGCGCCTTTACGCAACGCCTCATACATCTGGAAGTGCCGCTCTGAATTAGGCACGGCGAGCGCCTTGAGAAGATCTTCTAGACTCATCTCATGAAAGTTCTTCACGAACCCGAGTCCACTGCGTCCACGCTCCAAGGCGCGAATCGCTTTCTGGAACGCTTCCTTATAGTTCTTACCAATGGACATCACCTCGCCGACGGCCTTCATCTGCGTGCCGAGCTTATCCTCAACGCCGCGGAACTTCTCAAACGCCCAGCGCGCAAACTTAAGGACGACATAGTCCCCCGACGGCGTATACTTCTCTAGCGTCCCATCCCGCCAGTACGGTATCTCATCCATCGTCATACCCGCGGCGAGTTTCGCCGAGACGAGCGCAATCGGGAAGCCTGTCGCCTTAGAAGCGAGCGCTGACGAACGCGAAGTGCGCGGGTTAATCTCAATAATAACGACGCGCCCCGTCTTCGGATCGTGCGCGAATTGCACATTCGTGCCGCCAATAACGCCAATCGCCTCGACAATGCGAAACGCCATATCCTGAAGACGCTTCTCAAGTTCCTTCGAAATCGTCAAGAAAGGTGCCGCACAGAAGCTGTCGCCCGTATGCACGCCCACCGCGTCAATATTCTCAATGAAGCAGACGGCAATCATCTGATTCTTCGCGTCACGCACAACCTCAACTTCGAGCTCTTCCCAATTTAGAATGGACTCCTCAATGAGGCACTGGTGCGTAAGCGACGCGTCTAGCCCACGCGCACAAATGGTTCTCAGTTCTTCCACATTGTAGCAGAACCCGCCGCCCGCGCCACCCATCGTGTAGGCGGGTCTTACGACGACTGGATACCCAATCTGCGACTCAACGAGCTCAACGGCTGCGTCAACCGAATGGACAATCCCCGAGCGCGGCGTTTCAATGCCGAGCTTTTGCATGGTCTCTTTGAAGACTTCACGATCTTCGCCGCGCTCAATCGCGTCCAAATTGACACCGATTACCTTCACGCCATACTTGTCAAGAATGCCCTTCTTGGCGAGTTCCATAGAAAGATTCAAGCCCGTTTGACCGCCTAAGTTTGGCAGAATCGCGTCTGGACGCTCTTTAGCGATAATCTGCTCAAGGCGCATTTCATTCAGCGGCTCAATGTAAGTCGCGTCCGCCATGACGGGGTCGGTCATAATTGTCGCGGGATTTGAGTTCACCAGCACGACCTTATATCCGCACGCCCTCAAGGCTTTGCACGCCTGAGTACCCGAATAATCGAATTCACACGCCTGCCCAATCACAATGGGACCAGAACCAATGATAAGTACCTTATTGACATCTGCTCGTTTCATGGCTAATAGTATACCAAATCTTTGGCGCACTTACAAAGGTTTTCACCGCCCCCATTTAGACGACGGTGGCGCGTTGGACTTGCTCGAACGGAACGAAATTGCTATAATGTAAGTGTTCCGTAAAGCAAGAAAGGTCTAGCCTAGTATGAGAAATTGCGTTATTCTGCTCGTGAGTCTTATTTGCACGCTCCTCGTGCACGGTGCACAGTCTGTCACATTCGGGAATCCGCCACGGCCAGTAACTGCCGCGGCACCGAATGCGCCGCGGACGGTGCTCTACCCTTCCATCGACTACTGTCCGACGGATACAAACGACTATCGGCGGACGCGGTGCGTTCTTGATGTGCGCGTTCCTAAAGACAAG
>CAVCAF010000026.1:0-17608 GCA_963600185.1 Azospirillum sp. 51_20
TCAACTTCAACTTGGCACTTCAACTAAATCTAGAATCTTGTAAATCCTGTCTAAACTAGTACAGGGGTTGCCTCTTTACTTTGATCTTGGGCAATTGATTCATGGGCTACCATTTGGGACGCGTTTTTGGTATAATAAAGGCGTGACAGTTCGTCATATCAACTCTAAGAAAGAACGCGATACATGAATACCGTTTTGGTCGGCGCCCAGTGGGGCGACGAAGGCAAAGGCAAGGTTATTGATTTTCTGACTGAAGAGGCGGATGTAGTCGTCCGCTTTCAGGGTGGCTCAAACGCGGGTCATACCGTCGTTGTCGGCGACAAGAAGTATGTTTTGCACCTCGTGCCCAGTGGCATTCTCCACGAGGGCAAGCATTGTGTGATTGGCAATGGGGTGGTGATGGATCCCTTTGACCTAATGAAGGAGCTCGAGCAAGTTGAGAGCTGGGGCTTTGAATTGCGTGGCAGATTCCATATTTCTGAGCGTGCCCATATGGTTATGCAATGGCATCGCGCGATTGATAAAGCCGAAGAAGCGGCGCGTCCAGCGGGTGCGAAGATAGGTACGACGGGACGTGGGATAGGACCTGCCTACGCGGCGAAAGTTGGGCGCTACGGTATGCGCGTTGGGGACATCCTTAGACCAAACTTCGCGGAACTTGTGCGCAGTCAAGTCGCGGAAGCGAATCGTACGCTCGTCGCGCTTGGGGCACAGCCTTTGGACGCGGAAGATATGGTGCGGCTTTATGGGTCACTCGCTCAGGCGCTTATGCCGTATGTGACGGATACGATCCAGTATCTGCACGAACGCTTAGAAGAAGGGCGTTCGCTCCTCTTTGAGGGTGCGCAGGCGACGATGCTTGATATTGACTTTGGTACCTATCCATTCGTGACTTCGTCGAATCCGACAGCGGGTGGGGCATGCACAGGCACAGGCGTTTCGCCGCGTGCCATTGACCGCGTCATTGGCGTACTTAAGCTTTATACGACGCGCGTGGGGGAGGGTCCGTTCCCTACGGAACTTAATGACGCGGACGGCGAAACCTTGCGGCGGCGCGGTGGTGAGTTTGGCGCGACAACGGGGCGTCCGCGGCGGTGCGGTTGGTTTGACGCGGTTGTGGCGCGGTATGCCCAGCGTGTGAATGGCGTGGACTATTGGGCGATGACGAAGCTGGATGTGCTTGATGAGTTCCCTGTCGTGAAGATTTGTACGGGCTATCGCCGTGAGGACGGCTTCGTTTATACGACATTCCCTGCCGACCTCTCAGTTTTGGAGCATTGCACGCCCGTTTATGAGGAGATGCCTGGTTGGCAGTGCGAAACCTCGCATTGCACGAACTACGCCGACTTGCCCGCGAATGCGAAGGCGTATATTGACCGCATTCTCGCGCTCATTGGCGGCAAACTTGGTGTCTTGAGCGTGGGCCCCGCACGGGAAACGACACTTAGGATTAACATCTAAGTAAGAACTTAATGGGTGAGAAGGTAGAGCATTTGGCGATCATAATGGACGGCAACGGGCGGTGGGCGAAAGCGCACCATAAGCCGCGTCTAGCTGGTCATAAGGCGGGTGCCGCGGCACTTGAGCGCGTTATGCACTACTGCCGCGAGGCAGGCATTCATTATCTGACCGTCTATGCCTTCTCAACTGAAAATTGGAAGCGTTCGCCTGAGGAAGTGAAAGGGCTTATGATGCTTTTATCAAGCTTCATTAAGTCCAAGCGTGCGCAACTCATTCGGGACGGTGTGCGTTTTCGCGTAATTGGGCGGCGGACGGATCTTTCGCCTGCCTTGCAAAAGCAAATTGCCGCGCTTGAGGAGGCGACGCAGGGTGGGGAGTTTACGCTCCTCGTGGCGCTCTCGTATGGCGGGCGGGCGGAAATCGTGGATGCCGCGAACGCGGCACTTGCGGCGGGTGAAAAAGTGTTAAATGAGCAGACTTTTGCGCGCTACCTTTATGCACCCGATGTGCCCGACCCCGATTTAATTATCCGCACCTCGGGGGAGTGCCGCACATCAAACTTCCTTTTATGGCAGTCTGCATATAGTGAATATTGGTTCACGCCTGTATTTTGGCCAGACTTTGGGAAAGAGGAGTTCGCGCAGGCTCTCGCGGTATTTGCTACGCGTGAGCGCCGCATGGGTGGGAGGGAAAGTAAATGAAACCTATTGTTAAACGCATAATTACAGCACTTTCAACGGCGGGGATTGTCGTCGCGGCACTTCTCGGGCTCCACTTCGCGCTACCTAACATGGCGTTTAAGATTATCTTGCCTATTCTTATCGTGCTCGTACTGCTCGTCCAAGCCGAGTTCTATCAGATGGTCGCGCGTAAGTATTCCGTCATGCTCCTACCTGGACTTCTTTGGGGAGGCGTGTATTTAGTTGGACGCTTTATGCTAAACTGTCCAAATCTGCTCATAATCGCCATTTTTGCGCTTGCTTTGACGGCACTCTTCGGGAAGTATGAGCGACCAATAGAGGCTTTCGCGACGACGCTTTTGGGAGTCTTGTACATTCCGTTTATGCTCGCGTTCTTTATAGATGTGCCGCGCTTACATGGTATTCCTGCGCTCCTCTATATTATTGCGCTTATTAAGCTTTCGGATATGGGAGGCTTCGCGCTCGGGATGGCTTTTGGTCGCCATAAGATGTGTCCGACAATCTCGCCCAACAAGAGTTGGGAAGGGATGATTGGCTCTATACTTGGGAGTTCCTTGATTTCCGTCGCGTTTATGCCACTAACGGGCTTTTCGCTTACGAAGACGCTCGCTTTTGGTGTCGTCGCGGCAGTCGTGGGGACGCTTGGCGATCTCATTGAGAGCCGCATGAAGCGAGATTGCGGCGTTAAAGATTCCGCCGTATTTATGCCCGCGGGGCTGGGCGGATTCCTCGACATGTTCGATTCGCTCATCTTCGCCCCTGCGCTCTTATTGCCATTTTATGGCTAAAAAAGTCTATGAAAGAGCAAAAGTCGCAAGTTTGGATAAAAACGCCGCGCGTGGTGCAGGCGATTTGCGACATGGTGCTCGTGGGGCTCGCGTATCTCTTCGCGTTTGCGCTTAGGTTTGATTTCGGAGTGCCGCGCGGCGGGTGGCGCGCGACAGTGGCGTTTGGTGTCGTCGTCTGCTTCGTTCATTTAGCGGCACTTTCGCTTTTTGGCTGTTATCGTCGCTCGGCGCGGCGTTTTTCGCGGCGGGAATGCAAGCGTTGCCTACTCGCCATGGCGAGCGCGGCACTTTTATTGACGGTGACGCGGTTTTTGCTTGGGAATGAACTCTTCTTTCATGCGCGCTCACCGTATTCGGTAACGATTATGACCTTCTTCTTTGGCTCGGTTGGACTACTCGTTTCGCGGTGGATTTGCCGCGATCGGATGGGAATCTTCGAACCGAGCATTGATCTTCTCGAACGCCCCGAGACCTCGTTTGACAATGAAAAGGCGCGTACATTTGTCGCGGGACGCACCATCCTCGTCACAGGCGCGGGTGGGACAATTGGTTCTGAAATAGTCCGTCAAATTGCCGCGCTTGGGGCGAAGCGCATCTTGCTCGTTGAGCGGTGTGAAAACGCGCTTTATAATATTGACCGCGAAATGCGTGCGCTTACGGCTAACACGGCACAATGTGTGCCGCTCATGCTGGATATCTGCGATCAGGCGGCGATGGAAAAGCTCATGGCGCGAGAAAAGCCTTCCGTCATCTTGCACGCCGCCGCGTATAAGCATGTGCCCATGGTGGAGCTGAATCCGGAAGAAGGGTGGCGGAATAATGTGGAAGGTACGCGCATTCTCGCCGAGGCGGCTGAGCGGGCGGGTGTCGCGCGATTTGTGCTTATTTCTACCGATAAGGCGGTGAACCCTGTTTCGGTTATGGGCAAGTCAAAGCGTGCGGCGGAAAAAGTGCTTATGGGACTTAATGACGCGCAATCGAAGACCTCCTTTTGTGCGGTGCGCTTTGGCAATGTCTTCGGCAGTTCGGGATCCGTCGTGCCACTCTTTAAGGAACAAATTGCCGCGGGCGGCCCCGTCACGGTGACGGACCCCGAGATGAAACGCTACTTTATGACGGTTCAAGAGGCGGTTTCGCTCGTTTTGCAGGCGGCGAGCCGTGCGGAACGCGCCATTTATACGCTGGAAATGGGTGCGTGCGTCTCAATCGTTAAACTCGCCGAGGGGCTTATCCGCCGCGCGGGATATCGTCCGTATAAGGAGATCCCCATTATCTTCACGGGGATACGCCCAGGTGAGAAGCTCTTTGAGGAGCTGGATGTCTCTGAGAAGTCCGCCTATAGAACGGATATGGCGAAGATTTACATAACTAAGATGGGAGAATAACGAATGAAAAAAGCAGGTATTCTTTTGTTTTTGGCATTTATGATGAGCGCGACCTATGCGGCGGAGACATTGGACGCGGCACTTCGTGCGGGCGAAAAGTTCTTACTCGCGAATCAAGCCGCGGAAGGATATTGGAGCGATAAGCAAATGCCCGCCCTGACAGCATTGCCGCTCTGGGCCTTGGCGACGGGCACGAATGCGCCAAGTGCCGCGCTCGAGAAGGCGGCGAAATATGTGCTCTCGACCCAGCGGGAAGACGGTGGCTTTTATGTTCCGAAACCTGGGCGCGGCGGCTCGGGACTCGGCAATTATAATACATCCGTCTGCCTCTCGGCACTTTATGTGTCAGGTAGGGCGCCGACCGCGGCACTTTTGAAGGCGCGCGAATACATTGCTTCCAGTCAATTGACGGGGGACGATACTTACGCGGGCGGCTTCGGCTATGATAAGGCTTCGCGGCGGCGGTATGCCGACCTTTCTAATACCTCGTATGCGCTGGACGCTATGCGGCGGACGGAGTCGCTGGAAGAAATGCGTCCTGGCGGCAAGCGCGTGGATGTGGATTGGGCGAAGGCGCT
The DNA here is from genome assembly GCA_963600185.1 of Azospirillum sp. 51_20. Taxonomy (GTDB): domain Bacteria; phylum Verrucomicrobiota; class Kiritimatiellia; order RFP12; family UBA1067; genus UBA1067. Next base: position 4,914 of record CAVCAF010000026.1, read on the forward strand.
CTCGTTTGTGGAAGGGCTTATTAAGGATGAAGGGGCGGACGCGGGAGGCGCCGCGTATAATGACCGCACGGCGCAGGCGGGTACGGCGACAAACAGCAATCAGCGCGTCACTTTAAGAGCTTATGGTTCGATGACTTATGCGGCTGTGCTTTCAATGTGCCACGCGAAGCTGGAGCGAAGCGATCCGCGCGTAAAGCAGTCGCTGGCGTATTGCGAGAAGTATTGGTCTCTTGAGGAGAATCCAGGCATGGGTAGTCAGGGACTCTACTATTATTATGATATTTTGGCACGCGCCCTCGCCGCCGCGGGAGTTGAAAAGGTGGGCGGACATGACTGGAAAGCGGAACTCGCCGCGAAACTCATCTCGCTTCAGAAACAAGACGGCAGCTGGGCGAATGACAATAATCGCTTTTGGGAGTCGGACCCCATTCTTTGCACCTCATTCGCCATGCTAACTTTAAGACTCTGTCAATAGGTAGTTGACGGCGAAGCGGAAATTATAGTATAATATGGACGACAAACCAATAGAAGAAGGAATCCAAAAATGGAATTAAAAGGAACAAAAACAGAGAAGAACCTCGCATTTGCGTTTGCTGGTGAATCGCAAGCACGCAATAAGTACACTTATTTTGCGTCCGTTGCGAAGAAGCAGGGCTATGAACAGATTGCCGCGCTTTTCTTAGAGACGGCGGAAAATGAGAAGGAGCACGCCAAGCTTTGGTTGCGCCATTTGGGTGGCATCGGCGATACAGCGGCTAATCTCGCCGCGGCCGCCGCGGGTGAAAATGAGGAATGGACCGATATGTATCGTCGCTTCGCCGAGGAAGCGCGTGCGGAAGGTTTTGAGGCTATTGCCAAGCAGTTCGAGGGCGTTGCCGCGATTGAGAAGCACCACGAGGAGCGCTATCGTAAGTTGCTCGCGAACATTGAGAAGGGCGAGGTCTATGTAAAGGTAGGCCCGAACCGTTGGCAGTGCCGTAATTGTGGTCACATCTATATTGGCGAGAAGGCGCCTGAGGTTTGCCCCGTGTGTGCACACCCGAAGTCATTCTTCCAAATTGAGGCTGAGAACTACTAAGAGTGTAAAATCGCATTTCCCGCGATTAATGAGGGCAAACGAAAGCGTCGCCCATGCTGTGCATTTAACAGTATGGGCGGCGTTTAGCGTAAAGGCAGAACGAATCCGCGAAGTTAGGAATTGAGGATAAGATGACAATTATTCGCAAGTTTTGTGTTATAGCCGCGCTTTTGGGCAGTCTAGCGGCAAGCGCGGCGACATGCGATACGACATTCACGCTGAAGAAGGGGTGGAACGCGGTGTATTTACCGCTCGCGCCCACGAACTCGGCAGATGAAGTCTTCGCGAAGTGGCCCGTGCCGTCCGTCTCCGCCTATAATGCGAACGATTATCTCTCGACGCGCACCACGACAGCGGGCTTGACGACGGAGAGTGCCTCTTCTACGCCGTTTCTAATCTGGTCGCGTGAACAGCCCGCGTCTTCTACCTTAAATGGACTTGTCGCGGATATTGTCCTTGTCTGCTGTAATACGGGCACGGCGGAGTATGTGGCTACGGTGCGCGGAGAACCCGCCGCGCCGCGCATCGCGTGGCATACAGGTGACGCGCTTAACTATATTGGTATTGGGCTAAATGAGGGCGCGACGCTTAAGGCAGGCACCTATTTCGCGGGGTGTCCAGCATTATTGGGCAACACCTTCTATAAGATTGTGGGCGCGACGGAAGATGCCTATAGCGTCCGTTCCATGACGGGCTTCTCGTCTACATCGTCCGCCCAGCTGAGTAATGGCATGGTGGTGCTTGTGCCTGGCGGGGCAGTTTCTTCTTGGTCGGGACCTCTTTATGTGGAGCCGCGCGCGGGCATTGACTTTGGCGGCACGAATGCACTCGACGAAGTCAATATTCGTAATGACGGTGCGGTGGCGAAAATAGTGACGATTAGCCTCGCCCCTTCAACGGATGGAATAGACCCCGTGGAAGTTCTCTATCGCGATGCCGCGGGCGAAATCATCAATGCGGACTGGAAGACGCTCGCTGTAGGCGGCGAGACGCTCCAAAAGGTACTTTCCACAAATGAGACTTGGCGGTTCTCGCTCGCGTTAGATCGCACGAAGCTCACGAATACAGGCAAGGCGCTCGGTGCTATTTTGCAGATTCGCGAGAAGGAAGGTACCTGTATGAGCGTGAACCTCCCAATAAATGCACTGGATGTAAAAGAGACCTCGGCTTGGCCGAGTGGACTTTGGGCATTTGATATTGAACTCAACCAAGTCTCGCGCTATGTAACGGATACGCAGCGCACAGATAATTTAACGGCGGGCGGCACGATGAAGCTTCGCCTGTATATTCATGTGGATAAGGAAAATACGCCGCGGCTTATGCAACGCCTCATTGTCGGCGGAACAAAGAAGACGGACGGCACCATTACGAGTGTTGGCTATGCGCCTGACGCGAAAATCCCAGATGGGCTAGACTACGAGCGGCGGCTTTCTAGCGTGGCGCTCCCCGTGGACTTAGGGGTCGTTAAGCCGACGAGTGGCGAGTGGGGCAAGGAACTTACCTTTAACTACAAAATTGCCGCGAAGAGTCCGTCAAACCCATTTAGGCATCCGCTCCACCCAATGTTTGACGGCAAGGACGCGAACTTTGATGAACTGCCCTATGACGGAGACGACTTCTCAAATTATGAGAAGGCCGTTAAGCCCGAACTCTTCTCGCTGGGTGGCGAAATTGATCTCAAGTGGAATGCCGTGACGGGAACGGCGTGGGACGCGCAAGAAACGCTCACGGGCACTTGTGACTGGGTCTATACGGGGCTTATGCGCCAGGGACCTGTTAAGGCTTCTGGAACTTTCACGGCGCAACGCGTCCTGCCAGGACTCTCACTCGTCCTACAATAAGGAACTTTATTCACAACATTTAACAACAAATCTTAAAGAAGGAACAAAAAGAAATGAAAAGCACAATGATACGCTCACTCGCCGCTCTGGTATGCGCATTTGCCGCGACGGCAGCTGTGGCTATGTCAACTTCAATTGCCTATCAAGGCATCTTGCGCGATGCGAAAGGCAATGTGTTAGAAGAGAAGTCGCAGGCGGTAGAGTTCCGCCTCTATACTTCGGCTTCGGGAGATGAAGCCGCGCTTTGGGGACGCTCCGTCGCGATCTTACTAGATTCGAACGGACTCTTTAATGTCGCGCTTGAGGATGATAATGGCTCGGCACTTGAGAATGTGAAATATACGAGTCTAAAGGATGCGCTTAAAGCCGCGCGCACCTCTACGCTTTTCGTTGGCTTGACGGTCGTTGGTAGTTCGGGCGAGATTTCGCCGCGCCAACAGATCTTGTCGGTGCCTTACGCCTCCTACGCGCAAGATGTGGATACCGCCTCGGGTGACTTTACGGTCGAAGGTCGCGCTACAATAAAGAATCTAACGGTTACTGAATCGGCGACTTTCAAGTCGGATGTCGAATTCAATAATAGTGTATTGATGACGGGCGATTTTAATCTCGCTGGTAATCTGAAGGTTAGTGACGCGAACTCCATTAGTGGGCGCGGCACAATCCCAGTCGGGGGTATTATTATGTGGAGTGGGAGTGTGAGAGATATTCCTAATGGTTGGGTTCTTTGTAATGGAGAGAATAATACGCCTAATTTAACAGGGCGCTTTATTCAGGGCTCTAGTGGCTATGATACTGGGAACACGGGCGGTAATTCTACGGTCAGGCTTACTGTTGATAATTTGCCTTCGCATAGCCATGAATACTTCGGCGATGACCAGCTTGAGGGGCGAGATAGCGGCAGAACCACAACGAAAGTCCGTGACGCGCCAGGTTATGATGCGAAGAGTGAGCTCTCGGGCAGTTCAAAGGTGTATCGCTCGGGTTCGACAGGAAGTGGCACAGCGATTAATATTTTGCCGCCGTATTATGTACTTGCGTATATTATGCGCGTAAAGTAAGCACGCCATAATTTTGGGGATACTATGAAACAACTGATTCCCTATCTTGTGTTAGTAGGTGCGCTCCTTCAAGCGCGGGCGGATGACGCGGCAGCGTTGCCGTCCTATACGCTTTCTTCCGCGTCCGCCGCACCTATCTTGCGAATGCCCCCCGCGGAAGAGGGGGCGGAATATAAGAATACATGGCTTGAGACGAACCATGTTGTCGCGGCGTATTCATGCGTGCAGGTGTCGACGAATGGTACGGCGAGTTCTGCGCAAACAACGGCGGGGTTGCCGCGTGTGCAATTAACCGCGTGCGAGGCGGGTTTCGCTTTCGAGCGCATTAAACCCGAGATTTGGTTCGGTGGACGCTTGCCGCTACCTGAGAATACAGACTGGACGGCGACTTATGAGGAGTTCCAAAAGTTATCTGAAGAAGAGCAGAGCGCTTTTATCTTTGATCCGCTAAATAAGCGTGTCTTCGCGCAGGCGGGTGGTACTCATAAGTTCTCGTGGGTCTTGATGGATGGCACAAAGCAATCTCACGACTATGTAATTTCTCCCGTTTGCGAAGGGCGGCCTTATCGTCTTTTCTGGACGGATAACCCTTACAATGCACCGCCCGTTAGCCTAAGTGGTCGATACATTAAACTCTTTGGTGCGGACAGTATAGTTAAGCCTGTTTACGGCACTAAAGTCGAAGATCAAGGTGGACAGCAGATCACGAACAAGAATGTTATTGTCCGCGGCGTTTTTCTAGACTCTTCGTCGTCTTGCCTTTATGCGCGCGGCGAAGTTTCAGGGCAGTTTATTGTCGCGTTCTATGATTCGGGTTCGTTCGATAATCTTCAGCGCATTCAAGTCGTCGAGGTCGGCAAGCCCGATGTCAATTATATGACGGGCTTCATTGGCGAGCCTATTCAGCCATACGGTACGGGCTACGGGACTTCGGGACTTACGCCGTCGCCCGTCGCTTTAGGGACGGACGCGCAGGATACCTCGGGTCCTTACTACTATCAACACAAGGGCACCTATTCGTATAGTCCAAAGAATAATTGGGTCTATCCCTTGCGTCCAACGGTTGGCGAAGCGTGGCGACTCGATGTTTATTGGATGGAGACGGATGCGCACGGCATCCAGTGGCCCTTTGAGCGGTGCAACTACTCGTGTTCGTGGAATACGAATAAGATGACGACGCTTATTGCGAGTGCGCGGGTTAAGTTGCCGAGTGAGTATAGTCCGACACTTTGCAGTTACCAAGACCCTGAGGGGCATGCCCGCGCACCTGAGAATAACATCTTTAGGACGCAGGGTAGTGGCTTCTCGCTTTTGCGCATTGGCGGGCAGGATAATATCTGGTTTATCCCCGTCCGCTCCATTGACCGTACAGACACCAACTTCTTTACCTTGAAGGAGGCTGCTTGGTTTGTGGGCGACGAGCTTCGTCCGCGCGGCGGTTCGGTGAGTGGCGCGGCAGAAGGTTATTCGCCTATAATCGATTCATCCGTCCCAGCGCTACTTAATCTTGATGAATCGAGCAATAACTACAACCCCAATCTTTATTATGATTGGATTTCTGAGTCAAATACGCTCGCTTCCGTCATTTACCCTGTGAATGTTGTGGGCGCGAATGATAAGCCGCTGGAAGCTTGGTGGTCGTCAACCGTGCAACAAGAGGGCATGACCTCGCCCATTGCGTTCCCCTGCCTTATTCAGCGTTATCGTGCGGTCTGGCCGAGTCCGGAACAGTGTCCGCAAATCGTTATTGCCTCGCAACAAGGTGGAGCTGGTACGACGCGTTATGAGACAGGTAGCGCGGCTAAGTTTGATAGTGCCGCGGCGCGTATCGCTATGCCCGATACTTACGCGTTTAATGCCCGCGGCGGTTCTATCTCGTTCTGGGCGAACGCTTGTAAATTGAGCGAGGACGGCGCGGTGATGACACTGGGCACAAAGAATACCGCGTCAGAAGAAGAACCTTTGCCTAAGGTCCGCGTTAAGGCGAAGCTCGCGGAAGATAAAGTCTCTTATTCTATCCTTATCGACACGGTGCTCGCGGCGGATACTTTGCCCAATCTTGAGACATCCGCGCTTTCTACGAATGACTGGCATAAGATTGTGTTCTCGTTCGCGTCTTCGAACTTGACGGCATTTGTGGATGGTAAGTTTGACGCGACGACTAACCTAATTGGGACGGTAGATAATGAAGTAACCAACTTTGGCGGACGCCTCTATGGCAACTATATGGGCGGAGAACCTTCCGCAACGGGACTTTGCCTAGATGATGTCGCGCTTTGGGCACGGACTTTTGATGAAGTTGCCGCGTCTAATGAGTTCTTCTCGGTATTGAAAGGAACTGAAAGCGCGTTGACCTGCGCCTATACCTTTAATGATGAGGATTTGTCAATTATTTCAGGTAGCACGACACGTAAGGCGACAGAAATTGTCTCGAGCCGCACCTATGACGCGACGAATGTCTTAAGAGCTTCGCCTGGTGCGCCTATTCTAGGGACGGGTGTCTTTACTGCCGATACTACGCCAATTGTCTATCGCCAACCTGATAAAACGAAGACAGGCTATAATCCTAATGAGGAGCACGCCTTTGTCGCTTCGGGTGCGGGCGGCTATTACGCGTGGGCTCTGCGGTGCGACTTAAATACGGCGAGTACTTCTGAGCCATTCGTCTTGGTGCAGTATGAGAAGGATGGCGAGGCGAAGATGAATTGCTACGCAGTTCTTCTTACGAACGAGTTTCATACAGCTCTCGCGGCAAATGTTGAGGCGGGGCACCTCCTGCCAGGTCCGCACCCAATTGATCTACTGGATAACCCCTGGTGCAAACAGGATTATTGGGATTCGGTATCGGGTCAATCGTATTCGAGTGCCTACCGTGACCGTAAGGGACAAGTCTGGGCGCGTGCGGCAGGGACGATACCGATTCACATGTACTATCCCAACCAAGATGGCTTCGACTTCCCCTCCCTCGCGACAACACCCGCCGTGGGGACAGAAGTCCCGTGGCTTTCTGAGTTGGGGCGTGAGCCGAGCGCCTATGTTTTAAGTAATAAGCCTACGACTTGGACTTGGACGGTTACTTGGCCAACGGGTGTACCCACCATGCGCATTGGTGAAACGCTGACAACTGCCGCGAATGGGCTCCCTGAAGTCTGGAACGCGAAGTCGATCGCCGTTCTTTGGCCGCAGGGTAGTACGGATATTGTAAAGTTGTGGGATCCCACAATCGCACGCGAATCGGGCAAGTCGGGCTACGACAAAGTCGCTGATTTCTTGTCGCACTATGGCTTCTCGGTTGACGCGGGCAATGTGGAATTGCGTGCGGGTAAGTATACCTTTAAAGACTTACCGCCGTCCATTGGCTCGCGTTTCTACGCGGATACAACGAAGTCCTCCTCGCAGTGCCTGACGCTTATAGGCGAATTAGAGACTTCCGCGGGCGGAAGCATCCTTTGGCCGAATGTCGCAAATGCCGCGGAAATTACGGCGTTGAAGGGGCTGATCTCGGAGTCCGTAGACACCGCTAAGCGCACGGAGTGGGCATCGATTATTGATGGGCTCGCGCTAACGAAGCCTATTCAGCCAACTACGCTTGAAGGCGCGGTAGATCCCGTCGCGACATATGTGCCGCGCGATCATTATGCCCTAACCGCAATGGGTGGCGCGGGGTATGTGACGATTATTGAAAATGACGCGCCCGTCGGCAGTGGTACGGGGCAACTCGGCGTACAAGAAGGCGACGCGATTTCTATGCATGTCTTCGCCGTCACGAATAAGTACTATACGGGACGCGTGGTGGCGCGGGAGGATAAGGTTAACTTACTCTCGCAACAACTTTCTATCCTCTATACGGAATCTTTCGCGGGTACGGCGGATGATTATGAGTTTGAATGGAAGAAGGCAACCCCAACTGCCTCGGGGGCTATGCCGACGGACTACACCAACGCCTATAAGCGTGCCTTCTCGGGCAGGGAAGAAACTTATGGTCTAACGCGCTTTACCTTGGGTGGGCAGGGCGATACGCTTTCGAACCTCGTTAATACCTTCTATGTTATGCGTTATCGCGCGGTGAAAGGCGCGGCGAAAACTACGATGGGTGATACCTGGAGCGATTGGTGCGGACCAACACTCGCCGAGGGCTGGATACAGCGCGTCGTTAATAATGTGACACCCTTTACGCAACGGATGACCGACCTTTATGAGAATAAGGCGGAAACTGCTTCGTCCATGATTCAGCAGGCGGGCGCACCCTATATGGGGGATGTCGCGCTTAATCAGGATAACTTAACTTCCGTTGGGCTTATCCAGCTCTATCAGACGCTCCTCAATAAGGCGGAATCTATTTCTATTGCCTCGGGTTCCACGGGCGTGAATGATGCTGAAGTTAATAAGCAGCTCTTACTTGCCGCGGAGCGCCTCGCCGATTTGTACACCCTCTTGGGCAACGATGCTTATGCGGACGCTCTCAACCCCACGATTGGTTTTGGTTCGACTTGGGGTGAAACTGCCGCGGGCATTACCCAGATTGACTATGGCGCGGAATCGACGGGGCTTTTCTGCTTCGACAACCAAGTTTCGAGTCTTTTGGATGAGGAACTCGCGCTTTTGCGTGGGCGTACGGGCGCGAATAATCCGTCCGTCCAAACTGCCCCATTCTATAACCGCCTTGTTTGGAACTTTACGCGCGGCATAACCGCGGGCGAAGTCGCTTACGCGGTGAATTATAACATTAACTCGGCGAATAATGACGCGAAAATAGATGAGGATGACGCGGCACTCCAGTATCCTCAAGGGCATGGTGACGCGTGGGGACACTACTTAAGCGCTCTGACTGCTTATTATCGCCTTTTGCGCAACCCGAACTTCACCTGGCCTGTTTCCCAATCGCAAATGCTGGTCGCGGACGCGGTTGTGGATGTTGACTACTATGATGAAGAGCGTTTTGCTGAAATTGCCAATAAACTCGCGGTGACCGCGGCAGATGTTGTTGACCGTACGGCGCGTAAGGCTTGGCGTGATAATGGCGGCGCGAATGGGGCGGGGTATCTAGATGATGATACCGCGCGCAACTTTGGCTATGGCGAATGGGCGACACGCGGCGCAATTGGTGGCATCGCGAACTGGATGGTCGCGAACGCAATTTTGCCAGAGACGGAGTCCTCTTCGGAGTATAGTCGCCTTTACTTTACGCACGATACATGCCTTTTTAATACGAACTCACAACTTGCGGTCTCGTCTGACCTTGCGCAGGGCTGGACTTTTGAGTTCCAAGTTGCCTCGCCTACAAATACTCAGGTTGTAAGTAGTGGCGCGATTTTAACGCTTTACGGTTCGTATGATAACACAAATCTCCCAATTGGTGAACCTGAGCCGGATAACATTTCGGCGACGCAGGGGATGTTAACGCTTACCTCAAATGGGGATGGCACGGGGCAATTCTTTGCCACGAACTATCAGCATTATGTAATTCCTGAGACGAATCTTGTTACGGTTGTTTGGACTAATGATCAAGGAGTAGTTGAAACGACGAACGGTGTTATATCAGTTGAGTATGTGGAAATATTTAGGGAAAGCAAAGTTGCGGAAGGGGAAGGGCTCTCCATCCCTGATGGCGCACTTATAGCGGTTGACCGCGCTGCAAGTGGGGCAATGACCTTGCGCATCCTTAATAGGGACGGCGAACAGGTCGCCTCGGCGAATCTTGGGACGACGCTTCGGTGCGAGATGCCGACTGTTTTGCTTGGCGGAGCTTTTGAAGGGTCAATTGGCGAAATCCGTGGCTGGAAAGGCTCGCGTTCGAACGCCGAATTGCAGGCCGCGCGGAACTATGTCAATGCCCGCGACGATGATCTCGTATTCTATACCCGCGGCACAACGCGGCGGACGACGGATATGGAACTCGCGGATGAAACACCGGGTGGGAATAGCCCGTGGCAGATTACGAACCCCTATTGGGTCAGTGTTGCCAATTCGGGACTTTCGCTCACCTTTGAGGATGATGGACTTTTGCGCATTAACCGCGATACGGTGACGGATCTTTCGACGATACCTACTTCGGTTTCGTCCATCCAGCGCACGCTAGATGAACTTGACGCGGGGCTGAATCCGCTAGGGCTTTCGGATAATGCGGTGCCGTTTGATATTTCGTCCATAGGTGTCGCGGAGGGCACTTCTACCCACTTTGAGCAAATCGCCGCGCGCGCCGAAACATCCTTGGGGAATGCCGCGAAGTTACTTGACCGTGCCCAAAACGCGTCCAAGTACCTACGCCAAATCCAAAACGCGACTTCTGACGAAGAGGAACTCGCCTCGACGAGTGAAAAGACTTATGAGGCGCAACTTATAGAGATTTACGGTACGCCCTACTCGGGCGATATTGGCCCTGGTAAGATGTATGAGCAGGGCTACACAGGCCCCGACCTCTACCATTATATGTATATGGATCTTTCGGGCTATGGGCTAACCTCTCTTGAGGATGTCCAAGCGAAGTATGTGTTGAACTACAATCCTACGAACACTGATAAACAGTGGACATATGATGAGCTAAAGGAGTATGCGAAAAATGGTACAACGCACTCCGTTTCGAATGCTCTTGTCTACTATGTGTCGGAAAATGGACTTGTCGTAAAGCCTGATTCCATAACAGGGTCGCGCGCAACTTTTGGGCGCATACAGCAGGCGTATTCGGACTACCTCCTCGCTTATGTTGACCTGAAAAACGCGGTAGCCTCGTATAATGAGAATATTCAGCTACTTAAGGTTTCATATGATACGGCGACAACCACCTATGATCGTTATGAAGACGTTCGTGATATGTCGATAACCTTACGGACTTTTACAGGCGCTAATATCCTGCAGAAGACGATGACATTAAACATGCTAAATGCGCTTCAAACAGTGAAATCGGTGAGCGATGACGGGTATAAAGTCGCGCGCAACTCCGTCCCCAGTATACTTGTAGCGGGTCTTTCGGTTGGCTTCTCACCTGTAACTGCCGTGAATCTTGTCGCGGGCAATGCTAATGTCGCGATAGCAGGCACTATTGGCGGCGCAAAGCTTACCCTTCAGACGATTCAGACGCTCTCGGACTTTATTGTTGATGAGCTGGAGAACGCTTATCAAGGTGTTGTGGACGCGGCGACTTGGAATGACGCGAAGGTTAAGTGCTGGGAAGAACTCTACAACGCGGCATCGCGGGTTCGTGTATCGGCGCGCAATGTCCGCACGGCAGTCGCGAAGGTAAACTCGCTTGTTTCGGCGTTTGATACGCTGGTGGCGGAAGGCGACCGCATCCAGGCGGCACGCGCGGCGGAGCGGGCTAAGCGCGTAAACCGCATTATTAAATTGCGGTATAATGACATGTTCTTCCGCCGCGTACAGGATGAGGCGCTAACGAGTTATTCTGCCGCGTTTAACCTCGCCCAACGCCAAGTCTACATGGCGGCGCAGACTTACGATTATGAGACGGTGCAGTTGTCGTCCGACAAGGAATCTGGGGATGCCTTTAAGGCGCAGATTATTGGTGCACGCGCCCTCGGTACTTTCGACTCGAGCGGTAAGCCTCAGACGGGCACTGGCAACGGTGACGCGGGGCTCGCGGATATCCTCGCGCGGATGCAGGCGAATTACGCGGTACTAAAGCCGCGGCTCGGGATAAATAACCCCGACTCGAACGCGACTTGGTTCTCACTGCGTCGGGAACTCTTCCGTATTGATGATACTGCGGCGGGGCTCGCCAACTGGCAGACGGAACTTAAGAAATACCTCGTCGCTGATTTGCGTCAGGTGCCCGAGTATAACCGTTATTGCCAGCCAGTAGCCTCCTCTTCGGGACTCGCCACGGCGGAACCCGCGCTTGTGATCCCGTTCTCGACATCGATTGACTATGGTAAGAACCTCTTCGGCAACGATCTAAAAGAGGGCGACCATTCGCTCGACTCCTCGTATTACGCGACGAAGATTCGTTCGGCGGGCGTGCGGCTTGTGAACTATAATACCGCGCTCATTTCGGGTAGTGCACCTGCCCTCGCGGCGACACCTGTCGTCTATCTCGTGCCAGCGGGCGTGGATAGAATGCGGGTGCCGGGCGACTTGAATGGGACGGTGATTGATAGATCTGTCGTCGACCAAGTTATACCTGTCCCTTATGCGATAGGTTCGACCGCCTTGGACGACATAGACTACACGGCACTTGCCGCGGGCTACACGGGTGTTACCGAGCCGAGTGCGAAGATTCGGCGCATACCGTCCTTCCGCGCCATGACGGGTTCGGCGGATGATGCGGACCGCGCCAATACGCGGCTTATTGGGCGCTCTGCCTGGAATACGCGCTGGCTACTCATTATCCCCGCGGGGCAACTCCTCGGCGGTAATGCGGAAAGCCGTTCGCGTGCGCTTGATATCTTCATAAACGGTGCCGACACGAATAACGACGGCGTTCTTGAGATCTCGCCTGTGACGGATATTGAACTTGGACTAAAGACCTATTCGCACGCGGGCAACTAAGGGAGGAGCATTTATGAATACCTCTATTTCTAGATTTGAGACTTGGGCTTTAAGTGCCGCGCTTATGGTGGCGAGTGCCGCGGGGAGTGCCGCGTTCGCGGCAGTTACCGCGGCGCAACCTCCGTTCGTCTATACGGGGCGCATTGTTAATTATGAGGGATCCGCCTACGAAAGCGTTTCGACCAAGGCGGAAATACGTGCACGCAAGGCGGG
>CAVCAF010000027.1:0-17386 GCA_963600185.1 Azospirillum sp. 51_20
GACTCATTACTCGCGCAAGGGCGCGTATAAACTGAGAACTGATACATTGTAAAGCCGTCCTTTATCAGCATTTTGCGGAAATAGGCGACATCTTTACGCTGTCGTTTAGTTTCAACAGGCAGGTCAAACATTACATAAAGCCACATAATATTATACCTCGATAAAGCGTTTTGATAGATTTCAGGCATAGAGTTGGGGTAGTAAGAGTTTATCGGTTTCGCCTTTATAATAGCGCGCAAGCGAAGCCGTGGTATAGGTGAGCGCAACCATAAGCGGTCTTTGTAGATCGCCTAACCGTACATCAGAAGAGAGCATTTGCAAAAGGCGCATTTTCCCTTCCTTTGACACTTCCTTGGCTTTATCAGGAATATCAAAAGGGCGAACGCCTCCGAGAACATAACGGTCAACATACGGACGGTAAGGTTCCATCATATCGTCCGCTAAACAATATGCATTATAGCGGTTATGATGATGTATGCCCTTTAAACACGAGAGTCCCGAACCAATTAAGGCACGCGCCATGGCGGAGCGCAAAAGCGCATACCCATAATTTAAAGCGCAATTCGGCCACGCACCCTCTGGGTCGCGCGTTACGCCCTTCGGCATAAGACTTTGAAAGTAAATCCGCGCGGCTTGCGCCTCACAATTCGCTTCATCGCGATTCTTTACCGCCGCCGCTAGTGTCCTTAAACGCCCAGCCTCGCTTTTGCCCATAAAAGTCATGAATCCCGCTTGGTTGAGTATTTTTTGACGGACAATCTGTCGCCAAAGGCGCCCGTTTACCGCTTCCGTCGCGGCAATTTGCGCGGCGAAAGTCTCCTGCGTCGTCGTATGCGCCGCGTAAGGTTGCAACGCGGCGATGGGCATGTGCGTCTTATCACAGACAATCACTGCCACATTTGCCGCGGCGAGTTTCGCGAGGCATGTTGACGTAATCACGATCTGAGGATGTTCTATTAGAACGAACCCCAAGTCTTCTATTGGGAATGTGCGCTTCACATCCCCCTCGCCCTCATAGACGAGTTGATCTAGTCGGAAGGAGAGCCTCCCGGGTGAGCCGAAGCCGAGTGTGCGCGCTATCATACGCACCTCCTTTCTTTGTATTGTTACCTACAAAAACTGAATCGTCCCATCAAGCATGATCTTGAAATGGATTCCTTCAAATTGCATCTGCTTTAAATAGGCAGAGGGGAACAAAAGCAACAGTTCGTGCGGATGTTCAAGATCAATTTTTGACTCACCCGCCGCGAGCTTACCAGCCTTAGCCAAATCAGCACTTAATACAGTACCTGCCCGCGCTTCTGTATGTAAACGAAGCGTCATACGACCTGTACTTTTATAACTCACGACCTTATAAAGACGCTTTGCGAGTTCTTTACGTGAAAAATTGCGCAGTTCCTCTGGGTGACCGAGGGTATGCGTAAGCGCGAGTGAGCCAGGGTAAATAAAGCCGCGGAATCCTGGTCGCTTATCTAGCGGCACATAGTCCGCTTTCTTATGGTTCTGCGCCCAATCTAGCGAATTATCGGGCACTACCGAGAGCTTACCGTCAACCTCATAAACGCCCATGCGGAAGTTTGAGCCGCCTGCCGCGGTAACATAATACGGCGTTTTATAATCCTGCTTAGAGGGTGTCGCGTGCATACGAAGTTCAAAAGGATTCTTCACTTTCGTATAAATGCGCACCTTCTTAATGGGCACACCCGAAGGCATAGTTATAGCCCCCGCTTCTACTATCTTTGCACCCCTCGCTTCCATTTCTTTTAGCCGAGTCTCTACTATGTCGCGAATAGCGGGGTCAACGATGTCCTTCGCCGTCTTAAGCAAGTCTGGGATCTTACCTTCTAGTGGCTTACGGACGACAAACGCCTTCGCCTCTTCGCCGGGCTTTTGAATGCACCCATAGAAAGTCTCGGCATGGAGCTGTCCGCGAACCGTATCGCCGCGTCCATTCACATATTTAACAATCTCGCCTGGGTATTTTTTCGAAGGGTGCGGCTTCGCGACCATAGTCTGCTTAGAGCTTTGCTTCAAAGTCGTGCGACGCGAAACATGCTTAATAAGAATAGATTCCGCCGCGTGGCGAACATCGTCCGAAAAGCCCTGCCAAGGCGGTGGGCAAATATCGCACTCGCGTACCCTTACGCGGTAGTCGCCGTCATCCTTTAATGCCGCGCAAATCGCGTTAAAGCGTATGGGAGTCAACGCGGCAATGACCATCGCGTCCTTCGCATGGTGCGTATGATTGGTACGATCTTTCGCTTCATCACTCGCTTGCAGTCCCCAAGCTTTGCGTGCAAAAGCCGTCGCCGCACCATTTACGGTGTAGACTTTATTATAAACACTCTTAAGTAGCTCCACGGCATGGGTCGTCATTACGCCAGTATCAACCAGTTGCCGATTCTTAAAACGACTCATTCCCATCTTAGGATCGGTGAGTTTATCGCTCATTATCTCAAAGCGCCGAAGTTTATTGCGCCAATATTCAAGTTCAAACTTAACGGCGAGTGCCTTAGCGCGTGCTTCAGGGTTGCCCTTACTCTTCGTCTTTTGCGCCAGCCAAACCTTCTCTAGTTGTTCAATTTTTTCGCGCCAGGGTCGCAGACGAACATCTATTTCTTCATAATTTGGGCAGTCGCGCGGTATATTGCCTTTCTTTACAGTCCGATTGTAGTTAGCCTCGCAAAGCGTCTTATTCTCAAGTGAGTCGTCACCCGATCGTGAGCGCGGGATAATATGTTCAATATCCCATTGCCCGTCACGGAAAAGATCCTCTTTCCTAATTGTCATGCCTGTATAGAGATCTATATGTTGCGATAATTCATCCCACAGTAAATAACGCTCTATCGCGTCATCATTTGGGACGATATGCTGTTCTTCTAATGCCGCTTTCGCTTCTAGCCGCATTTCTTGCCGCTTCTTTTGCCATAGCGTCCAACCCTGCCGCGTAGCATAATTATTTACGCTATGCGCCATCTCTAGCCGAATCGCCGTACTCTCATCAATTACCTCATGAAGTCGCAAATAATTAACGAGGCGACGCAAGGTTGTAAGCGCGCGTTGCACAACAGGGTTGCGGATCATGCCAAGTTGCACCGTAGGTATGCGCTCCTTTGCTGCTACATAGGGACTCTCGGTCAAGACATAGAGCTTCTTAAACATATCCGAAGTTATACCCTGCTCATTAAGAAGATAGTCTTGAAAGAGTGCCAAAAAGGACGGTACTTTCTCGCCCGTCTCCCGTGAACGCTTACGCGCTTCTCTTAACTGAAAATGAAGCTCATTTATCTTAAGTATAATCGCTTCCTCATGTTCGGCAAAGTCGGGCATGAGGACGGAAAGTTTCGCGAGTAGCGCGGCATCATACAACTTAAGCCCTTTACGCAAGAATGGTAAAATGCGCTTAATTGCCTTCAGTGAATACTGCACCGTTTGCTCAGAGGGACGAATCTTCACGAGTTGCGCAACCGCATCATCTACCAACGCTGGATAATGCTTTTTAAACCACGTGGTTAACTTCGCGTCATCATCATAGAACATCAATGCTTCCACAACTTGTTGTTCATCATACGCAACATCGCCAAAGTTCTTTTTCAAGCGATGGCGTACCGAACAACTCGGCAACATTTCCGCGTCTTTATAGTAATGGAAATGCCAACCGCCGAGCGTATTCCATCCGCGAGACTTAAAGCGATCATCCATCTTAAAAAGGTCATTAATTGCCTTAAACTTAAATGAAGTAGCGCGATCAAACACCGCGGCAATCTTTGCGCGGTCTTCAGCCGTAAGATCCAATTCCTCAAGAGGAGCTTCCGAATCAGGCGAATCTACCTCGAACCTTAGATTATTGATAAAAGCGAGCATACGATACTCTTCAAAAAGCGGATGCCCCGCAAAGGTGCGCGGTGAACGCGGCTCTAAGGGACACATCCCCTTCAAATAGCGTTGCGAACGCAGTGGGCGTTGCATAAAGATCGCGGCATGAAGCTCCTCGCGAAGTTTATCATCGGGCGCGAAGCCTTGACATGCCATAATGACCGCAAACTCTTTCTCGTAATGTTCAATACGCCCCGTATAATGTGCGCGTACACGCTCCTTTGAAGAAGAGACCTTTTGCGCTTCTATCTTACGATAGAAATATTGCCCAAGCGTCTTAGCCCCCGACTCGTCAATCGCACGCGTCAGCGCGGCAATACTTGACTTAACGGGTCCTGAGGCTTTCTCCGCGACCTTCTTATTCTCATTATCATCGCCTGTATCTGGCGGCGCATCTTTACGCGAACTCTTAAAGCCGCGGCGCTGTGCAATATGGTAAAGCGCACGCCCAAGTGTAAAAGGCGGCACTTTTTCTTCCGCCGCGCGGTTGCGGTCGCAGTATGGGTTCGAAGTATCCGTCGCGCGTAGCCAGTCAATATAGGCGCGGTTCTCAAGTGGAAACTTGCCCCGATTCTTCCATTCCGTGAGCTCCGTTTGAGTCAGCGGACACATCCCCTCGCGAATCAATATCTCTAGCAACTTCCATTTGCGCATCTTGCGACGGAACTTTAAGCGCCGTCCAGCACGATAAGCTCTGCGCGTCGCGGCAGGGGTCTGAGTCGTGTCATTCCCCTTCTCGCGCTCTATCCCTTCTGGAAAGATCACGACACCTTGTGCCGTAATCTTGTTCACAACATCATCTATAACTGCCCACCCCAATGAGTTTGAGCCTAAGTCTATACCGAGCGTTTTAGCCATTTTCTGTTCCTTTCAACTTTCCTCTTGTATTCGTCTAAGAATCATGCTATACTATGGGCATAACATCTTATCACAACAAGGCTAGATGCCGAAGTCGTTTTAAGACTACGGACCTCTTCGGAGGTCTTTTTATTTTACCCTCATCGCGATACCTTACTTCCATTTGACTAAGATTATACCATATATATTCTGCATTGTCACCCCCACAGTTACCAAAGTGCCGCGGACGCATTTTGTGCGCGAAAGTGCGGCAAAAATATGGTATAATATCCATCACTATGGCAGAAGAAAGCAAATCGTCCTTGGACGCACTCAGCGCGCTTTGTAAGCGCCGCGGTTTTATCTATCATTCCTCCGAGATTTATGGGGGAATGCCCGGCTTTTGGGATTACGGTCCCCTCGGCTGTGAGCTTAAGCAAAATGTTAAGCAGGCATGGTGGCAATTCACTGTGCGCGGCCGCGAGGATGTCGTCGGACTCGACGCGACGATCATCATGCATCCGCGTATCTGGAAGGCTTCGGGGCACCTCGATACCTTCTCCGACCCGATGACGATGTGTAAGGACTGCAAGAAGCTTATGCGGTCCGACCAAATCGCCGATATCTACGCCGACCAAAAGAAGAAGCCCCAGCCGAAGATTGCGGGTAGCACCTTCTTTTGTCCGTATTGTGGGGGCGAGTTGACGGAACCCAAGCCCTTCAACTTAATGTTTAAGACGGTTGTGGGGCCGATTGACGACCCCTCGAATGTCGCGTATTTGCGTCCTGAGACGGCGCAGGCGATATTCGCGCAGTTCCAGAATGTAACGGCGACCTCGCGCATGACCGTCCCCTATGGCATCGCGCAAATGGGCAAGAGCTTCCGCAATGAAGTTACGCCGCGCAACTACACGTTCCGTAGCCGCGAGTTCGAGCAGATGGAACTTGAGTTCTTTATCCGTCCCGATGAGGCGGTTGAGATTCTTTATGGGCATGTCGTAACGCTAAAGGATAATCCCGACCTTGAAGGCCCTGTGCAAGACGATTGGGGCTGGGAAGTCTGGCATAAGTACTGGGTTGAGCGCCGCAAGAAGTTCCTGAACGCGGTGGGGCTACCGACGACGCACTTCGTAGAGTACTGGCAGAAGCCCGACGAACTCGCCCACTATGCGCGGGCGTGTGTGGATATTGAATATGACTTCCCCTTTGGACGACAGGAGCTCGAGGGCATTGCCGCGCGTAGTGACTTCGACCTCACCCAGCACCAGAAGTTCTCGGGCGAGAGCCAGATGGTATTTGATGATCCGCTAAAGCAGACGGCGAAGAAGATGGATGACGCGGCGAAGGCGGCATTTATCGCGAAGGTTCAGGCGGACTGGGTGGCGCGTGGCAAAGACGCGATCGCCGCGGAAAAGTTCTGCCAGAATCTCTTTGACGGCAAGTATGTTCCGCATGTAATTGAGCCTTCGGCGGGCGTGGATCGGCTTATGCTCGCGCTTCTTTGCGAGGCGTATGAGGAGCAGAAACTCACGGACGACAAGGGCAAGGAAGATCTCCGCACCGTCCTTCACCTGCACCCGAAAGTCGCGCCAGTCAAAGTCGCCGTCTTCCCGCTTATTAAGAAGGATGAGGCGCAATACAATCTCGCGCGCGAAATCTTCACGAAGTTGCAGAAGAAGGTCAATTGCCAATGGGATGTCTCGGGCGCGATTGGGCGGCGCTATCGTCGGCAGGACGAAGCGGGCACACCCTGGTGCATTACCGTGGACGCTCAAAGTGCCGCGGACGGAACTTTCACCGTGCGTGAGCGCGACTCGATGGAACAAAAGCGCATGACCTACGCGCAATTCCTTGAGGAAATGACCGCGGCACTTGAGTTCTAAGGCGTAAGAGGGTAAGGAGGAGCGTTATGGGCGGATTTTGTGGCGTAGTTTCAAAGGGCGATTGCGTAAGCGACCTCTTCTTTGGGACGGACTACCATTCACACCTCGGGACGCACCGCGGCGGTATGGCGGTGCTTGGACCTGCGGGCTTTCAGCGGGCTATCCACAACATCCAGAACGCGCCTTTCCGCACGAAGTTAGAGGCGGATGCCGCGCGGTTCGTGGGGAATGTGGGGCTCGGCGTAATTTCCGATACCGACCCACAGCCGCTCGTGATGTGTTCGAAGCTCGGCATGTTCGCGATTGTGACCGTTGGGCTTATTACGAACATTGAGGAACTCAAGAACGAGCTCTTCGGTTCGCATTGCTCACAGTTACAATATTCCACGACGAGCGGTATGGTGGGACCTACCGAAGTCGTCTCGGCACTCATCGCGACGAAAAACTCTCTCGTTGAGGGCATTTGTTATGTGCAAGAGAAAGTCAAGGGCAGTTGCTCACTTTTGATTGTCGCTGAAGATGGTACGCTCTATGCCGCGCGTGACCGCTATGGGCGCACGCCGATTATTATTGGACGCAAGGAGACGGCGCGCATTGCCTTGCAAGAAAGTTGTGCGCTCCTCAACCTCGGCTATGAGCATGAGCGCGACTTGGGGCCTGGCGAAGTCGTCGCGATTCATGCGGACGGCATGGAGACACTCGTCAAGCCGGGCGAGAAGATGGCGATTTGCTCATTTCTTTGGGTCTACTACGGCTTCCCCGCTTCCTCTTACGAGGGACGCAATGTTGAGATGGCGCGTTATCGGTGCGGCGGAGCATTAGCGCGGCGGAACCCAATTGCCGCGGACGCGGCGTGTGGAATCCCTGATTCGGGCACATCCCATGCGCTCGGCTATGCGCACGAGGCGGGCGTAAAATATGCGCGCCCCTTCGTAAAGTATACGCCAACTTGGGCGCGTAGCTTTATGCCTCAAGACCAGCGACAACGCGAAAAAGTCGCGAGCATGAAACTTATCCCTATCTCGGGACTCATCAAAGATAAGCGCCTCGTATTTTGCGACGACTCAATTGTGCGCGGAACGCAGCTCGGCAAGCAGGCGGATCGTATGTATAAGGAAGGTTGCCGCGAGATGCATGTGCGCATCGCCTGTCCGCCGCTCCTTTATCCGTGTAAGTTCATCAACTTCTCGCGCTCCAAAAATGAATATGACCTCATAACGCGGCGCTACATCCGCGGCGCAGAAGGTGAAGGCGCCGATATTGATAAGTATGTCGACCCCGCGGGCGAGCCCTACAAGAAAATGGTCGAATATATCCGTTCAAAACTTAATCTAACCTCCCTCGCGTTCCAGACAGTGGACGACCTGATCGCGGCAATTGGCTTGCCGAAGGATAAGGTTTGCACATTTTGCTGGACGGGCAAAGATGTCTCGCAAGGCGATTGCTGTGGGAGTTGCGGTGCGTGCGCGTGCACAAAAGCCGCACAGAAAGGTAACTAATTAAAATGGCAGAAGTTCGTGTTCGTTTCGCCCCCTCGCCGACGGGCAAGGTGCATATTGGCAATATCCGCGCGGCAATTTACAATTGGCTTTATGCGCGGCATACAGGCGGCAAGTTCCTGTTGCGTATTGAAGATACCGATCTCGAGCGCTCCACGCCCGAGGCAATTGCCGCGGTGATGGACTCCATGAAGTGGCTCGGGCTAGATTATGATGAGCCCGTCTTCTATCAGACGAAGAATGTTGCGCGGCATATGGAATGCGTCGAGAAGCTTCTCGCCTCGGGTCACGCCTATAAAGTCGAGCGCACATCGCGTGAGGGCAAGACGGGCATTGTCACGATGTTCAAGATGCCCAAGGAAGGCACGATTGAATTTGACGATATCGTTAAAGGGCATATGGCTAAAAAGGCGGAAGATATCCAAGACTTCGCCATCGTCCGCTCGGATGGCTCGCCTATCTTTCATATCGCCAATGTCGTCGATGATATCGACCAGAATGTGACGCACATTATCCGTGGCGACGACCATGTGGAGAACACCTTCAAGCACATTTGCATTTTCAAGGCGCTCGGGGCACCTGTGCCGCGGTACGGACACCTCTCAATGATTGTCAATGCCCAAGGCAAGCCCTACTCGAAGCGCGACGGCGCGGCATTTGTGGGTGAGTTTAAGGAGCAGGGCTACTTGCCCGAGGCACTCTTCAATTACTTGCTTCTGCTTGGGTGGAATCCGGGCGATGAGCGCGAGGTTCTAACGAAAGAAGAGATGATTCAGCTCTTTGATCTAGAAAAAGTGCATGTCACCGCGGCGAAGTTCGACCTCAAGAAGTTGCAGTGGATGAATGGCGAATACATTAAGCGCCTCCCCCGCGCCACATTTGAGGCGGAGTTGCGTAGTCGCGTAAAAGCGGCGGGGTTAACAATCCCAGCCGACTTTAATATGGGTCTTCTCGTCGACCAGCTTCAAGTGCGCACGAAGTTCCTAAACGACATGCCCGCGAATTGCGCGTATTTCTTTACTGAGGACTATCCCTTCGACGAAAAGAGCGTCGAAAAGCGCCTAAAGAAACCAGGCGTTAAAGCGATTCTTCTCGATTTGGTAGAGCGTTTCGCAGCACTTCCCGAATGGACAACTGCCGCGGGCGAGGCGATGGTTAAAGAACTTTCGAAAGGCGAGGGCATGGGTCCTTGGGTGCACCCCATCCGTGTCGCCGTCTCTGGGCGTATGGACGGTCCCGGGCTTTTCGAGATGTTGGAACTCCTCGGACGCGATCGCACCTTAGCGCGGCTTAAAAACGCGGCGGAGAAATACGCGCTGTGAGTAGTCTTTGGGTAGGCTATGTCGCGAGTGACTTCATGGGGCGCAAATCGCGCGAAGCGCCCGCGGCGTTGCCTGCGGATGCTGTATTCTTCGTCCTCGACATCTACCAAAAGCACGCGCTAGAGCATGTCTTCCCCGCGGCGAAAGTAATTTGCGCGGCGCACTTACCCGCGGGCGACTGGGACGAGATTCGTTTTAAAGTAGGTCCTAAGCGCATGGCGGCGGAACTCGCCCTTAGCCTTCTGCAAGAAATCCACCTCCTTAAACCGCGGCACTTTACGCTCGATTGGGTGGGACGCGAACGCGACAAGAATGAGTTTCTCGATAAAGTCCGCAATGACCCGAAGCGTGTGCGTGACTTTGGGGCGACTTGGCCCGCGAGTGTGCCGGGCGGCCCTAAATTAATGTTTAAGAGTTATCCAGGTTGCTTCTGCCATCGCCGACTGGACGAAGGCGGACTCGCCCTCGCGGAAGTTGTGGCGCGTGACCTCGCCGCACAACCTACCCCAGAAGAGGCACGGCGTTTACTCGATATGGGCGCGGGGTGCGGGCTCGTCTCGTGCCTCATTGCGTCCGTCGTGCCTAAACTTCAATTGACGCTCATCGATTCCCATGCCCGCGCAATAGAAGCGGCGACGGAAAATGTCGTGACGTTTGGCTACCCCGCCGAAGTCGTCCTCGCGGATGATGGTATCGCGGCACTTAAGGGCGCGAAACACCGTTTTGATATCTTTGTGGGCAACCCGCCTTATTATTCAGATTATCGCATTGCCGACTTATTCCTAGACACGGCGAAGAAGGCACTGAAGTGGGGTGGCGTATGTTACACAGTTTGCAAAAACGCCGCGGGGCTGGAACCCGTGCAGAAGCGCTACTTCCCTGAAGTAGAAATTATCCATCGCCGCGGCTACGCGATTCTGAAGTCCGTTCATAAGGAGGAAAAATGATTGTTACTAACTTCTCCCGTTTTCGTCTCTGCGAGTTCGCGGGGATTCCGATTTATGTAGATATCTCGTTCGCTTTCTTGCTACTTATTTTCATCTTAGACGGCGGCGGACTTTCCTTCGGCATTCCTTGTGCGCTTATCCTTGCGTTGAGCGTCATACTCCACGAGTTTGGGCACGCCCTAACCGCCCGCGCGTTTGGCTATTCAACGCAAGATATCACAATCTCCCTTCTCGGTGGGTGCGCCTCACTTATCGCCCTCCCCCGCAAGGCTTGGCAAGAATTTCTGACGGCTATCGCGGGTCCCCTCGTGAGTTTTCTTTTGGCAATCGTCGCATTTCTCGCGCTCCTCTTCTTGCCGCTAGAAAATAGGTGGCTTATTTATCTACTTAATTATTGCCTTTGGTTAAACTTAATGCTAGGCGCGTTTAATCTTCTGCCTGGCTTCCCCATGGATGGCGGACGCATCTTTCGCAGTACCCTCATGGCATTTCTCTCGCGGCAAAAGGCGACCTTTGTCGCGATGTGGGTCGGACGCGCCTTCGCGATTCTACTCGCGCTCTCGGGCTTGCACGCAATGTTCACGGGCGGCGGCTGGGGGTTCGTGCGCGTCTTAATCGCTTGGATGATTTGGAAGGAAGGCTGGCGCGAATATCAACTCGCGCGCTTCGAGTCCAGTTGGGATTATTCTTCGCGGGAGTATCGCGCCCGTGTTTCGCCGCCCCCGTATGGTGGGGATGGTGACGATTGCGATGTTACTGAAAAATGAAAAACTGTGCACTTCTCTTTACCTTACTACTCAGTTTAACCTTATACGCGGCGGGCACGAACACGGTCACCGAATTAGCCCCCGTCGTAATTTGGGGTGAGCGCCTACGCATAGGCGAAGCGCAACCCGATGACGCACTCTGGCGCGGCGCACCGCCTACCCTAAGCGTCCGCTCCCAAAGTGAAGCGGGCTCGCTCGCTGACCTAAGCATAAATGGTTCCGCCTTCTCAGAGTCCGGCATAATCTTTAATGGCGCAGCACTCGCGAATGCTCAGACGGAACACTTTAACGCCGACCTCTCGTGTCCGTCAGACTGGCTCGAAACGCCGCGCATTCTAACGGGACTCGACCTCTTTCGTGCGAATGCGGGGCACCCCGCGGGCTCACTCGTAGCGCGCACAAGCGTCCCCACGACACGGAATGGACGCGTCAGTGTTGGCGCAGGGCTTGGCGGACTCTACTTCACTCGCGCCAATGCCCTCGAAGTCTTTGAGATTACGCGCAGCGTCCAAGGTTGGGCAGGCGCCTTCATCGAGGCGGCGCACGCGGATAGAATAGACGGCTACAAAGAAAATGACCTTGACCGCATGGCTGTCGGCGGACGCTTCGGTATGGCGGCAGAAAATTGGATGTTCGACACGATGGTCGCTTTTCGGTGGCGCGACTTTGGTGCACGCGGCGCCTATGGCTATGAGGCGCGTCCCGCTTGGGAGGCGAATAAGCAAGGGCTCATTTCCGCAAACTGGCGTTATGACGCGGGAGATGATGAGGCGAGCGAACTCGCCCTCCTCTGGTCGCGGGCGGATGATGTTTATCGGCTCGATCGGGTCGTGCCGAGTTATTATGAGAACAAACACCTCGCGGACGAGATTGTACTGCATGGCACGACGCGGCGGCACTTTACAGATTGGCTCTTTGTAGACTTACGCGGCGACACAGCCTTTGAGGTCTACGACACCAATCGCAAGCACCATTACCCGGGTACCGCGCCTTATGCACACAACTTCCGTGAATCGCGCGTCCATGGTTCGTATGCCGTTTTGCCGGGCGTAAAGTTCGACCGCTGGGAATTCGCTGTTGGTGCCGCCGCCGAGTTCTATAGCGCATTTAATGCCCAGTGCAATCCCGCCGCGGGGATCACCTATTTCACGGACGACCAGGAGCGCGGCAAAATTGCGCTTTCCTACCGTGAAGCGACGCGGATGCCGAGTTTTACGGAATTAACCTACGAAGCCCCCACGACCGTCGGCACTCAAGGGTTGCCTCTTTCGCATACGCGGACCTTGTCCCTTGATTACACCTACCGTCCAACGGAAGCGGAAACACTGGAAGGCGTCCGCGCGGGATTCTTCCTCTCGCGTAGTCATCGCTTAACGGACTGGCTTAAAGCCGCCCCCGGTAAAGCCTGGAAGGCGACCGCTTTACGTCCCGTCACCTTCTTTGGGCTCTCGGGTGACACGGTTATTAAGGTGACAGACTCCTTTAAACTCATGGCGGACGGTGCCCTCACGCTGAAGGAAACCGACACTGAATACTATTCATCGCGCTATGTAATGGACTACCCCATCGCGTCCGTTGCTCTCGAAGCACGCTGGGAGGTCATGGAACTTTGGTCAATCGCCTACCGCCAAGGTGTGGAAGCGTGGAAGAATAACCCCGTGCGTAATGGCTCGTCGGTGCGCAATGTCTCGCGTCTTGAGACAACCTACAAAATGCCCTTCTGCCGCGACTTCTCAATTTCGCTCGGCATGGCGGACCTCTTTAACCAAGCTTTCGAGGTCATCCCTGGACAAAAGATGATGGGCGTAACGGGTTATCTCGCCGCGACCTATACTTGGTAAAACGCGAAGATGAGTGACTTTCTGCTATCCCTAAAAGATGTCTCGCTCGCCTTTGGCGGTCCCGCGGTTTTAGAGAATATCTCGCTTTCAATTTCAAAGGGACTTCGCGCGGCACTTACGGGGCGGAACGGTTCAGGCAAGTCAACACTCTTAAAGGTTATCGCGGGGCAATTAGAACCCGACGCGGGCGAAATCGTGCGTGCACCCAATTTGCGCGTCGTCTATGTCTCGCAGGATGTCCCCCACGACCGCCCCGACGACCCCGCTTTTAATGCGCTCTCGGGTGGCGGGAGGCGACGGTGCATTTTAGAGGATGCGCTCTTGTCGCGTCCAGATTTACTTCTCCTCGATGAGCCCACGAACCACCTCGATATAGAGGCGATTGATTGGCTGGAGGGCATGCTTCGCCGCGCACGGGAGATGTCCGTTTTAATCGTGACCCACGACCGGCGCTTCCTTCGGCGTGTCGCGACAAAGATTTTTGACCTAGACCGCGGCGAACTTTCGGGTTGGGAATGCGACTACACGACTTTCGTAAAACGCAAGGCGGAGCTCCTCGCGGATGAAGCCGTCTTCTGGGAGCGCAAGGCGAAAAAGCTAAAAGAAGAAGAAGCGTGGATACGCCGCGGGGTTAAAGCGCGGACAACCCGTAATGAGGGACGCGTCGCGGCACTTCTTAAGTTGCGCGAGGAATTCGCCGCGCGCCGCACGGCACCCGGCACGGCGACAATGAAACTCGATACCG
Source organism: Azospirillum sp. 51_20 (assembly GCA_963600185.1). Lineage (GTDB taxonomy): Bacteria > Verrucomicrobiota > Kiritimatiellia > RFP12 > UBA1067 > UBA1067. Next base: position 13,718 of record CAVCAF010000027.1, read on the forward strand.
CCGCGGCGGGCGGTGTCTCAGTAATTAAAGCGAAGGATGTCGCGTTCGCCTGGCAAAATGCTGCGCAGCCCCTCATTAAGGACTTTACAACAACTATCCTGCGCGGCGAGCGCATCGGCATTCTCGGACGCAATGGCGCGGGCAAAACGACACTCCTTAACTTGCTCACGGGTCGCCTCGCGCCGACTTCGGGTTCAATTACGATTGGCACCCGCGTAGAAATGGCATTCTTTGACCAGTTACGGACGGAGATGCGGGGCGACTTAACGGTTGCCGAAAATATCGCTAGTGACCGTGATGAGGTTATTGTCGGCGGCGTTAAGAAGCATGTCTTCTCATACTTAGCGGACTTTCTCTTTTCGTCCGACCGTTGCCGCACCCCCGTAAGGGCGCTCTCAGGCGGCGAGCGGGCGCGGCTTATGCTCGCGAAACTCTTCCTTAAGCCAGCCAATTTGCTGATTATGGATGAGCCCACGAATGACCTGGATGTGGAAACAATGGAACTTCTAGAAGAGCAACTCCTCGCCTATAAAGGGACACTCCTTCTCGTTTCGCATGACCGTGAGTTCCTTGACCATGTCGTGACCTCAACCCTAGTATTGGAGGGGGACGGACTCGTTCGGGCGTATCCGGGCGGCTATGACGACTATTTGCGCCAAAGAGAGGTGCGCACCCAAAAGAAGGAAGCACCTGCGCCAACGCCAACGAAAACTGCCGCGCCGAGTAGCCGCAAACTGAGTTATAACGAACAGCGTGAACTCGCGGCACTTCCAGAGAAAATTGACGCGCTAGAAAAAGAAATTGCCACGGTTCGTGACTTACTCGCGGATGGCACCATCTATCGTACGGATCCCTCCAAAGCGAGTGCCGCGGCGGAACGCTTACCGTGCGCCGAAGCGGAACTCGAGGCGGCTGTTGAGCGCTGGGCAGAACTTGAGGAACGCAAAGGGTAAGGGCTAGGCTATGTACATTCTTTGGGATTGGAACGGAACCCTCTTGGACGACACCGAAATCTGCCGCGCCGCATTAAATGATATGCTCCGCGCGCGGCACTTACCCGAAGTTGATTTGCCCTATTTCAAAGACCACTTCGCATTCCCTTCACGGCGGTTTTATGAGGAACTCGGGATTCGTGTCTTAGATGTCGAATGGCACGCGATTGCCCAGGAATACCACGACCTCTACCATAAATATAAGACTCATCTGAATGCCGAGACAGTAGAGGTGCTTAAAGTCGCCCGCGCGGCAGGCGTGGGGCAGTCCATTATCTCCGCCCTACGACAGGACTTTCTTTCACGCGAAACGCACGACTTTGGTATTGCCGAGTACTTCGACCATGTCTATGGCGTGGATAATCTGGACGGCGGAACAAAACTTGACCGTGCCCGCGCCTTAATGGTACTCTTGAAAACGGAAGGCAAAAGCGCCCCCTTCGTCCTGATTGGCGATAGCCTACATGATAAGGAAGTCGCGGACGCACTGGGCGTGCAGTGTATCCTCTTTGGTGGCGGCTCGCATAGTCTCCATCGTCTCGCCGCCGTCGCCCCCGCCTTCAACACCCTTACCGCTTGCCTAAACGCCGCTTTGGGAGGATAAAAGAAATGAAAGATAAAGAAGGTATGGCTGACATGACACGCCGCGGATTTTTAGCGGGGACGAGTGCTCTTGTGGCAACGGCCAATTTATCCGCACAAGAGGCGGGTACCACGATATCGCCTCGCGCCCCGCGTGATCCATTCTTAGGGACACAAGGGCATCCATTAGTCGTCGGATGTCCTAATTTACAAGCCCCTAGCGAGACAACGATGGGTGTTACATGGAAGGTCTCAGGACTCTCCAAAGGTGTCGTTGAGTTCGCAGATAATCCCGCGTTTAAGAACTCTTCTTTCGTCCGGTCGGGCGGTTATGGACTAGTGCCGATTGATGTTGCCGCGTTGAGCGTGCGACTTGAAGGGTTGAAGCCCGCGACGCGCTATTGGTATCGCACGATAACAACGCCTTTCCTTGATTATCAGAATATCTATGACGCGAAATTGGGCGAGCCCATCATCTCACCCGCTTATTCATTTACAACGCTCGGCACAAAAGCGGACGCTCATTTTTGTGTGATGAATGATACGCACGCACGATGGAAGTCGTTTGAGATGGCCGTGAAGAAAATCAAAGCGCTTGCCCCCGCGGCAGTTGTTTGGAATGGCGACGCGACAAATACAACGCAGAAGAAAGAAACGGCAGTCGAAATCTTTCTTGATCCGCCAATCGCGGATCGGGATTACGCGACGACAATCCCTGTCCTCTTTGAATCGGGCAACCATGATTTCCGCGGCAGTTGGATTTCAAAGAAAGAGCAAGTTATGCAACCGCGGCACCCCGCAGAGCGCCGCGGCGATCAGAGCGATCTTAAATGGAACTTCGCTGTAAGACTCGGGGATATGGCACTTATTGGTATGGATACTGGCGAGGACAAGCCCGATGCGCACCCGAAGTGGTTTGGTCTCGCAAACTTTGAACCTTATCGTCGCGCACAAGCGGCATGGCTACAGGAGCAATTCTCGCGTCCTGAGATTGCGTCCGCGAAGTTCAAGATTCTCTTTTGTCATATCCCTCTTTTCGCGGCGAAAGATCATCCAGATTACCCGCATGATGGTGTAAAGATTGATCCAGAGGATTATGCGTATTGGTCTCGTGAATGCCATGATTTGTGGGCACCCATTCTAGAAAAGGCGGGCGTACAACTCGTGGTTTGCGGGCATACACATAAATTTCGTTTTGATGAACCCACGACGGAGCGTCCATGGGCACAAGTTATAGGCGGCGGACCCGAATATGATGTGCCTAATGAGCCTTCGCGCTTCCCAACAGTTATTGAAGGCAAGATAGAAAACGGGAATCTTCGACTTATTGTCCATAATGTCGCAAAAGATTGCGTCGTTCTTGACCGCCTCATTTCCACAACCAACTAATAGAGAATTAGGCGTTTAGGCGGGGAGTTGCCAACTCAGGGTGGCAAAGTTGGCAACTTGGGGTGGCGGAGTTGGCAACTCTGTCGCAGGCGGGAAGCCCTAAGGCTTACGGTGTCTGAACGACCCAAATGCCATTCTTGTCCGCCCCCTCGCGGCGTAAGAAGCCTTTCTTCTTAAGCGAGGTTAAGAGCCGTTCCGCTTGCCGTGTTGAGATGGAATAAGTTTGGGCAATGCGTCCAGCCGTAAGGGTTCCATCTAGGCGCAAAAGTTCTAATAAATCGCGCTCGTGTGCGGAGAGTTTTACACCGACATTTACACCGACATTTACACCGACATGCCTTAACACTTCTCGCTTACCTTTGATAGCCTGAAGAATGCGCTCCAGCATAAAGTCTATAAAAGGCTCACAATTGCCGAGCAGCGTTGAGCGTTGAATGGCGAGGTAATAACCACTTTGATTCTCCCAGACAATATTTTCAATAGGCGCGGCATAGAATGCGTTGCGCCATTTACCTAGTAGGGCAGTCTGCCAGTAGCGTCCAGTTCGCCCATTGCCGTCCTGAAAGGGGTGGATAAACTCAAACTCATAGTGGAATACGCAACTCTTAATTAGAGGATGTGCGCCTGATTCACTTACCCATTTGAATAAGCCCTTCATGAGTTTCGGCACTTGCACGGCAGGGGGTGCCATATGAATGACATTACC
>CAVCAF010000028.1:0-17368 GCA_963600185.1 Azospirillum sp. 51_20
TTCAAGTTGTTGGCGGAGAGGGAGGGATTCGAACCCCCGGAGGACTTGCATCCTCAACGGTTTTCAAGACCGCCGCGATCGACCACTCCGCCACCTCTCCGTTTTGCGTTCTTGCCTTTTCGCTTTTGCGCGTATATTATACCATATTTCAGGGCGCTTGGGTTAATCAAACTTTTCCGTTTCTAGCGCGGCGGGTTCGGCGAGTGCTTTGGACTTTAACTTCTTTTCCGCACGCGCGCCGAGTTTGATAATGCGCGTTAAGGGTCCTTTCACGCTCTGCCCCGTGCCTTCCGCATTCGCGAGTTGCAAGGCACGCGCGAGACTCTCGCGGCTCTTGAGCATTTGGTCATCGGCGAGCTCGAGCGCGGCGAAAAGTGCGTCCACACGGCTGACGAGCAAATTCGCCTCATGGATAATTTCCTTCGTGTTGCGCTCAATCTGGAATTGCGACCATGCGCGGCTTATGAGAAGCAAGAACCCGAGCAGCGTTGGGGGTGTCACCAAGACGACCTGCTTCTTAAAGGCGAAGTCCATAAGCGATGGATCCGCCTGAAGTGCCGCTTCAAGTGCCGCCTCACACGGAACAAACATTGCCGTCAGCGGCACATACTTATAATTCGCGAAGCCCTCGGGGCTCGGCAACGCGGGGTAATCTTTTTCGGCAAGTTCCTGAATGTGGGTGCGCACGCTCTGAGCGAGTTTCTTGAGCTCCGCCGTGCGCGCGGGGCCTTCCTCCAACTCATACGCCGCGGCATAGTTAGTCCAACTCATCTTCGAGTCAACGATAAGGATGCGCTCCCCGACATGGTCAATAATGAGCGCGTCAGGTATCTTACCTTGCACGCTCGTCTGCAAAAGATAGTGTTGCCCTTCTTGGAGTCCGAAGGACTCTAAAAGCGCCTTGAGGATGTTCTCGCCCCAGGTGCCCTGTTGCTTATTCGCGCCGCGCATCGCCGCCTTAAACGCACGCGCTTCCGCGCCGAATTGCGTGGCTGTCTCCTGCAAAGAACTAAAGAAGGTGTCGAGCTTCGTCGAAATGCGCGCCTTACTCTCAATGGATTCCTTCTGTAGCGCGTCAATTTGTGCGCTTAAAGGTTCGAGGAGCTTGCGATTTTTCTGAGCGAGTTCTTCTTCACGCGACTTAAGCGCGGCGTTTGTGACTTCCGAGACTTGGCTGAGGAGACCGGCGAGCGTCGCCTTTAGGGTGCGCTCTTTTTCCGTTTGCAGGCTCGCGACTTGGGCACGCTCTGCCGCGCGCGCCTCGCGTTCGTACTGTAATTCGAGCGTCGCTTTCGCGCACTTGCGGCGCAACTTATCCATCCACACCATCCCCACGCCAAGCGCGAGGAGTGCCCCCACAATAAAGCCCACGAAACCCGCGAGCATCGCTAGACCCGCCGCTGTCATCAGTCCCGAATCCTCTCAAGTAACCCCGTCGTCCATTCGCCGTAGGTCTTGCGCGAAACTTCCCTAAAGCCCGGCGCGGCAAATGCCTGCAAGACTTCCGGATACAGCTCGTTCAGAATGCCCGAGACGACGAGTTGCGCTTTCGCGTAGCTCGCGATTTCCGCGGCAAACGCGATCAATAACGGCCCCAAGATATTGGCGACGACAAAGTCCGCGGGCGCAAAGGGCTTCTTAAGGGGCGGCACCGGCGTACCCTGCAGCGCGAGGTCGGGATAGAGTCCCTTCGCCGCTTCAACAGACTCCTCAAGCGTGACGCGTCCGCCCCCCAGCGCGAAGACCTGGTAGTCCACATCAACTTGGTTGAGCGCGGCATTTTCGCGCGATGCCGCCACCGCTTCTTCGTCAATATCAAAACCCGCGACGCGCGTATAACCGAGTTTCGCCGCGGCAATGGAAAGGATCCCCGAGCCGCACCCCATATCCAAGAACGAGCGCGGCACTTCCTGCGCGCCCTCATCTATATACTCAAGGCACGCGCGCGTCGTCTCATGCTTGCCCGTCCCAAAGGCGAGCCCAGGGTCGAGGGTGACGACGATGCCTTCCGTCGGCATAGGCTCCCACGGGGGATGGATAACGAGGCACGTGCCAATGTGTTCCGTCGTGAAGTGGCGACGATAAGAGAGCTTCCAGTCCTCATCGGGTATCGTGGCGTACTTTATCTCGCAGGCAGTTGCGCCCACGAGATCGAGTGCCGCGCGAAGTGCCGCGCGCGCCGCCGCGGTCTGGGAGGCGTCCGGATAGTATATCTGGATTTGCGGCTGCGCTTCCTCGATGTCGCGATAGGAGGACAAAACGAAATCCCCTCCATCGAAGACTTCGAAGAGGGGATTCTCAAACCGTTCGTCTACCGAGCAGAACAGTTTGTTCATTACTTACTTCGCCGCGGCTTTCGCCACAAGCTTCTTGACGACCGTCGGACGCTGCACCAAAACGCGCACATCCTCGTCGCCCATAAGTTTAACGTCCTCTTCTTTCATACCGAACTTGACGAGACGACGACGCTGCGCCGAGCATTTACGCGCCTTCGCGGCGGGTGTCTTGCACGGACGGACGTGAGATTCCTTGCGGAGTGTACGACCAGTACCCATTTTTATGACCTCTTCTTCTTTCTTATAGGTTTGAAATGTCCCACTATTATACCGAATCTGCGCCGAAAATGCAACTACCTCTTTTTGCGATTAGTCTTTGAGGGTGCAAACGACGCGCTTCTCGCGTGGCGCGGCATTCTCCACACCGCCGCGTAAAGTGAAAACGAAAGTGAGCTTCGTACGCGCGGGCGCCTCATCAAGTGCCGCGGGCCAGTCAAAGCGGAGCAGGAAGTACTGCACCTCCTGCGGCACAAGTACTGTCGTCCGCGTGCTACCATCCGCCGCACGCCACGACACCTCCACACGATCTCCCAAGTCCGCACGATAAAAGAGATTGCGTCCGAGCGCGACAAATGGCTTGCCGCGCAAAAGCACATCCTCTTTCGACCCTTCGGACATCGTCTGCATACTATTAAGGATAATGCGTTTTTCGGGGTTACTATTCACGAAGGCGAGGCGCTCCTCGTCGAGCGCACACCGCAGTCCCTTCAGCGCCGTCACCGTCACCCCCGTCTTCACCGTCGCGGGGTCATACGGACTATTCACGCCAGGCACCCTGCCGCGCAACATCGGCGTGAACTTAAGGAGGTTCCCAATCCGCCGCGGCACACCGTCTTCCGCCACCTTTTCCACAAACGCACGCAAAACCGTCTCAACCAAGAACGCGACCGTCTCCTCACTCAAATTAAGCGACAGCCGCTGGATAGCTTCCCGATAGGCGGCCCCCTCAGTCAAAAGCCGTCCCTGCTGAAGTTGTAGCCTATAGCCACCTGGATTCCCCGGTGCCTTACAGGGTATTGTATCAAAAGTTAGATACTTTTTAGTCATTTTACCAGCCTTTCTTGTCCTTCGCTCAAGCAATTCGCGTCCGTTCGCCACGCCTTCTCTGTCCCTCGCGCATCCAACTTTCGTCCGTTGGGCAAGGTCTAAACCATCTAAGGCGGACAAACTTAACACCTATAGTATACCAAATTTGGACTCCTGGCGCAAGCAAAAGTAAAACACTATGTGTTCTTTACTAAAACACTATGTCTTTTGCATAAAAACACATAGTGTTTTGCACCAAAAGACATAGTGTTTTGATATAAAAGACTATGTGTTTTGTAATGAAACACTATGTCTTTTCATCTAAAACACATAGTGTTTACCTAATAAAGACATAGTGTTTTGGTTATCCCATGGCGAGCGCGGCACTTTCTTCTCGCAAGGCGAAAGAAAAACTCCGCCTAGAGAGAAAGAGGTTCTCGCCATGCGAGAGTGATTTCCTCGCCAGCCGATTAGAATAAACTGGTGAACTTTTAGTTGTGCGCGGCGGGGACAATACCCCAGGCACGCAAAGGCTCCACTGGGAGCCCCATAATATTCTCGTAACTACCTTGCCAATGGGCGACGAGTAAGTCGCCATTCTCGTCAATATCGTATGCGCCCGCCCTATCCAAGGGTTGGACGCGCGCGACATACGCGTCAATCGCCGCGTCCGTGAGCGCACGGAATGTGACGAACGACTTCTCGACACGCACCGCACCATTCAAGGCGACACCCGTATAAACGACATGCGTGTTGCCACTCAATTCGTGCAAGAACTGCCGCGCTTCTGCCAAGTCGCGCGGTTTACCATAGATACGATTCGCGAACCAGACGATGGTATCCGCGGAAAGAATGTCGCAGGACTCCGCGCCCAGATGAGCACGAACTGCCGCGCCCTTGGCGAGCGCATTCTCGCGAACCGTCCGTTCTGGTTCATGGGCAATCGCGACTTCGGGTGCGTCGGTCTTCACGACTTCAAACGCGATGCCCAAATCGCGCAAAATCTTCGCGCGGCGCGGACTGCCACTCGCCAAAATCAATTTCTTATTCATGGGCTTTTAGAATGTCACTTGCCACGGACCGTGCGCCTGCCAGCACGCACGGATAGATTCCGTCGTTGGCTCAACATAGTAGGCGCTCGCCTGATGGCGGAACCAGGTATCCTGACGCTTGGCGAGTTGACAGGTGCGCGTTAAAATCTTCGCGCGGTCATCCCCTTCACGATAGCCAATCGCGAGCGCGGCAGTTCGTGACCAGACGGGATACTCCTCGTGCAAGCGGCGCTTCTCTTCCTCAAGTCCGTGCATAAACATCTCGTCAAGTCGCGCGGCAATTCGTGCACGGATAACCGCGCGCTCTACCTTAATAACGGGATACGCGGGCGGCGGCTTAACCCATGCACGGTCGAGTCCGCGCAGGAGTGCTGAGAAATAAAGTCCCGTACCGCCCACAACAATAACAGGCGCCTCGCGCGGCACTTTCGCGACCCAGGCGCTCGCCGCGCGTAGCCATGCGCCCGCCGAAAACTCTTCCGCGGGCGTGACGAGATCTATCCCGCCCATACCGAACGCGGCGATTTCAGACTTGCTGGGTTTCGCCGTGCCAATATCCATGCCTTTATAGACGAGCATGGAGTCCGCATTCAGAATGCGTGCGCCCATCTCCTGGGCGAGCGTCGCCGCGAGTGCGCTCTTGCCGCTCGCGGTGGGCCCCGCTAAGAGATAGACTTCGCGCGTCATTTCTTCGCGGGCTCTGGCTTATTAAACGAGAGAAGTATCAAGAGAAACGCGGCGACCGAGATACAGACATCCGCGACATTAAAGCAGGGGAAATGTGCCGCGCCCCAATGAAAGTCTAAAAAGTCGATGACATAGCCCCGATAAACGCGGTCAATTAAGTTGCCGAGTATGCCCGCGTAAAGAAGCGCCTCGCAAATGCCGCCGCAGACGCGCCGCCAGCCAATGGGCGTGGCATAGAAAATCTCACGCCGCTTCCAGATAAGGAACGCGAGCGCGAGCGCACCAACCGCGGCGAGTGGCCAGACCTGATGCTGAAAGAGTCCCCACGCGCATCCGCGATTTTCTACATAGGCGAGATTAAAGAAGTTGGGGACAACAGAAACTGCCGCGGCACTTTTCAGTTTCGCCGCGGCGAGTTCTTTCGTCACCGCGTCTACTAACACGAGATTAGTGACCGCGGCGAATAATCTCACAAAGGCTCTCACCGTCCGCGGTTCTTGCCGCGCTCCATTTCAGTTTGGCATTCCATACAGGTGAGCACGAACGGCTGATTCAAAAGGCGTTGCTTACGGATGAGTTTACCGCAGACCGTGCAAACGCCATAGGTGCCGTCGTCAATGCGGTGAAGCGCCTCTTCGATTTGGCGAATCGTGCGATTGATAACACCCATCTGCCCAAGCGCCTGCAAACGAAGCGTCTGGTTTGTGCCGTCGCCGCCGTCCGCCTCATGGTCTTCAGCCTCATTAAAGCCCGTCGCCTTCATCGCGTTCACGCCCGAGAGGGCGTTCGCGCGCGCGTCTAGTAGGCGCTTACGAAAGTCCGCGAGGTCAGCTTTAGAGAATTGCGCCGTCGTCGCACCTTTCGCACGCGTCGTCGGGCGCCGCGAAAGACGAATGCCTGAGCCAGGGTAATTGTCTTCTACCACACGCGCCTCTGCCTTCTTCTGCTCGGCGATAGACATCGCGAACGCGAGCGCCGTGTCTTCATCCATTACATCCAAGCGGTCACGCCCGGATCTCTTTACCGCGCCCTGCTTCTTAAGCTCGCGCGCCGAGATGCGCTTAGCCTTCGACGCGATTTCCGTCTTCTTGGCGCCGCTCGTCTTTACCATGGCGGACTTCTTTACGATTTTCTTAATCATAATGAGATCTCCTTTCTCATCTATTTAATCTAGTCGCTTAAATCTGCATTCCCGCGGGGAGCTTCATCCATTCGCGCACCGCGTCACTTAACGGCCGTAGCGCCTTGACCGTAGCGAAGCGCTCCGCGCCCTCTACGCCAGGGAGCTCAAACTTGTCGCCAATCTTCTTGCCGAGCATGTTTTTCGCTAGCTGCGTCTTCATCGAGAGGATGTTCATCTCAATGTCGTTATCCCATTCACCCAGCACGCTGTACGCCTTGTCGCCCGACGGCGTCTCGACCACAACCTCAAGACCAGGCGCGACTTCAGTAAGTTCAACTGTCGCGAACTCAGACGGCTTAACCGCCTCGAGGTCAGCTTGCATAAGCGTCTGCTTCTGCATAAGTGCGCGCTGTTCATCTTTCGCGTACTGGTATTCCGCGTTTTCACTAAGGTCGCCAAAGCCCTTCGCGAACTCGATGCGCTTAACATTCGCGGGCATCTCCTCATTAATGAGCTTGAGATATTCCGCCTTCTTGAACGCGTAGCTACGGTACGAAGTGACGCGCGGGTATTCACGCTTCTTCTCAACCTTAACGATGTGCGACTCGAGCTCAGGGCAGATATGCGCCATGCGCACCACGATCGTATGGTGCGTCGACGGATCCCACGCGATGGAAGCTTGAAAGCGTTCAAAGAAGAGAATGCGATCCTCAGGTGAGAGACTATCAAAGACACTCTTCAGCCATTTTGTATCCGCAAACAGGCGACGGATAATATTCTGCAGGCGCAGCGCCTCACCACTCTGGCGACCTTCACCGAGCGCGATGGCGTGTGAAAGAATCGTCACATACGAGGGGAGCTCAACCCAATTCTGATACATCGCGAAGTGTCCGGCCAGTAGCGTCGTCAATGTCGCGGGCGCGGCAGGCGCTTTCATGTAAGTGCCCGCGGCTTTGCGCAGGTTCACATCCTCACCAAAGGCTTTAACCGTCTCATCCACCGCGGCATAACAAAGGTCAGGCAGTGCCGCGTAGAGTCGCGCCTTCGCCGTGTCATCGCAGGCGAGGAAGCGGATCATCTGCCCGACTTCACGCGCGGGCAATTCCGCCGCGGCTTTAATGTAACGCTTGCGCTGCCAGAGATACTCGCGCATCTCTTCCGCCGTCGGGGTCGTGTAGCCGAGTTGCAACACGAGGCACGCGAGACGCGCATAAAGCGCGTCATCCACCAGCCGCGCCGCCGTGACGGCGAAAGCGAGGCGCTCACCAATCTTCTTCTTCGTGTCTTCCGAAGCAGTGCGGAATCTCTCCATCTTCGTGACAAACTCGCGCACGCCCGCCAAGATGAGTTTCGGGTCAGTCTCGTGCGTAAGCGCCGTCAACCAATTATCGCCGTAGTCTTCAACCGATTGACGCAGGCGCAGAGGATCCGTCCGCCGCGTCGGGATCTCGACGAGTCCATCGCGACGAAGTGCCGTACGCGCGTCTTCCCAGAACTTCTTCCAGTTAACCGCCTTCACAAAGCCGTTCGCGACGACGACTGTCTCAAGGCGCGTGAGCGGCATGTCGCCGTAGCTCGCGAGAATCAACTTCACGAACTCGCCTGGATGATTCTTCAGGAGGTCCTCAATGCGTGCGGGGTCGCCGTGGGCGAGGACGAGCACATGGTTCTCGGGCGCGGCTTGAAGCATATCAATCGCCGCCATGTAAGTGAATTGGTGTCCCTTCTTCGTCTTGAAGTCTACCGTAATGCGCTTATAAAAATAGTCCAGGCGCTTAACAATACCTAGCCCCCACGTGTCATTCAAAACGAGCGCGCCCGGCTGAAACCCTAGGAGCTTCTCAAGCGCCCCAAGCACCTTATCGAGCGAAGCTGTGCCAAAGCCAACACCATCCAAGAAGGAAAGCACGAGCCGATCGTTCGTAGTTTTCTTCAACGCGTCGCGAATGCCCGACTGGCGCAATGCCTTAGCGAGTTCGCCCTGATTCTCGCGCACGAAGGCAAAAGCGCCCTCAAAGTCCTTATTTTCTGCAAACGCATTTAGCTGCGCCGCGAGTGTTTCAATGTCTGCCATTGTCATTAATTCCTTCAATATGAAATCTTGTGATTGAAATTATACCATAAAGTCGCCATTCTTACAAACACCGTCTTTAGCTTCCTTCGCGAGATGTAAGTCGCTCCACCGCGCGACGGAGCATTTTGTCGCGTGTTTTAACGCTTATTCGCTTAGCAAGGCCGCGAAAAGACGCCATGCGGACGAAGTCACAAATGAAGCGATCGGCGCGTTGCGTGCCCGTGCCGCCCGTGTAGGAGACGCGAAGGCGCGGCGTTGTCGTCGTCGCCGCGCGCGGGCCATCGAAGATAACCCACGCAAAATCGTGCGGCCTCTCCGCCAAATACTTCTCGACATGCTCTAAAAGTTGCGCGGGGTCGCGCGCCGTGCGCCTCGCGCCAAGGATGAAGTTCCAGCCGTCCACTACGACAAATGTGCCGTCCGCGGGCAGCGTCTCTAGGTCGCGCGTCGCCGTAAGCGCCAGCTCAAAGTGCTCGCGCAGTTCCTCATTCTCCTTGCGCAGGCGATCGTTCTCAGCCTTTAGCGCACTAACTTGTGTCTTAAGTTCGCGAATATGCTCTACGCGGGTGCCAAGGATTATGTCTTGCGCCGTCACAGAGCGAGCTCCTTAGCTTGCGACTCCTCCACGCCGTGCGGGATAACCTTCCACTTTCGCACGGGGCGCACAAGCGAATACAGTAGCGAACACGAGAGAATAAATGAGAAGATGGGGAATGTCAGAATCGCGAGCGCCCCCGGACGACGCTTGTGGCGCGAGAGCGCAACTGCCGCGATCGCCGTGAACCAACCCATCACGCACACAAAGAAAAGTATGCTCACGAAGAACATGAACGCTGGACGGTTCTCAAAAGAGACGGACGAGAGCCGATAGACAAACGCGAGCACATTAAAGAGTAAGATGAACGCAACCGACATGCCCGTCAAGATCGCGAAGAAGCTATCGAAGAGGCGCAACGAAGGCTTGCGGGCGAGCGTGCGAAGCCACACGCCTAAATAACGCGCGACTACCTGCCAGCCACCCGTCGCCCAACGCGAGAGTTGCCGCCACATATAGCACAACTTCTCGGGCTGTTCGTCCGCATATTCCGCGTCAGGCACATACGCGACGCGTCCGCCCGCTAAGTTAATTTGTACCGAGAACTCAACATCTTCGACAAGCGTCGTCGTATGCCACGCGCGCTCCCCGAAGACGCTCGTCAAACACGCGAAGCCCGTGCCTGTAAGCTTACCCGAGAGCCCAAGGTTCGTGCGCACGCGATTAGAAAGTTCATTCATGACGCCCCAATAAATCGCGTACCACCCCGAAATTACATTCGTGGCGTAATTGGACGCGTGACGGCACCCCGTCACAACTGTCTCGCCATCTTGCAACGCGTCATTTACCGCGTCAAACCAGTTCGCTGAGACAATGTTATCCGCGTCAAAGACGGCAACCGCGTCATATTCTTTGGCGGCAAGAATCTTATCTATGCCCCACGCGAGCACATCACCCTTGCCAGTACTCGGACTCGTCTTTTCCCACACCGTCGCGCCAGCCTGCCGCGCAACTGCCGCGGTATTATCCGTACAATTATCCGCCAAGACAATTACTTCTACCTTATCACGCGGATACTTACCCATGAAGACGCTTCGAATTGGCAAGGCTATAACGCGCTCTTCATTGCGTGCGCAGACGAGGACGGCGAACTTGAGAGCGCGCGTCGCTTTCTTATAGGTGCGCGGCGTTCTTAAAAGCCCAAAGAGAACAATGAATGTTGACCAAAAGAAAACGAGCGAGAGACCAAGACAAATAAAATCGAGCATGCGTAATTCCTCTCGTCAATCCATTCGCCACCGACGGTGCGCCCAAAGATATTGTTCTGGGTAGAGCCGAATAGCTTCCCCAAGGCGGTCATTCAGAAGTTGCGTCGCCTCGGCACGATTCGCGTTCTTATCAAATGAGAGCGGTGCACCGCCCACCAGCCGATAGCGGTAGGGCGCAATGCGCACAAACGAGCCTACCACAATCGGCACATTGTACCGCATAGCAAGCCGCGTCGCGCTCGTGAATGTCAGCGCGGGGCGTCCCAAGAAAGTAAGCTTCTCGCCGCGCGAAGCGTGCTGATCCATTAGAATCGTCATCGCCGAACAAGATGAAAGCCACTGACGGACGATGTCAGGCGTAAAGCCGCGATTCTTATCAATAATCGTAACAGGGCCGCGGAAATGGTGCTTCTTCATCCAGCCCGCCGCGAGACGATTATTCATCACCCGCGCAATAGCGATCATGGGGCGTGCAAAAGAAAGGATGTTCGTCGCCGCTTCCCACACGCCATGGTGCGAACTTACGAGCAAGACAGGCTTATCGGGAGTCTCCAAGAGGAGCTTAACTGCCGCGGGATCCGCCGCCGAAAAATCGAGGTGATCGCGCCAATTAGTGGCATTCACTACGCGCGGCACACAGAGCGCCTCACAAATATGCCCTGCGAGATGACACCACGCCTTTCGCGCGATCCGCCGCGCTTCCACGGCATCCGTCACAATGCCGCACTTAAGGATGTTATCTACAGCGAGACGACGGCGACGCGGGAAGAACGGCCACAGGCACGCGGCAACTCCGCAACCAATATCGTAAGCATGTCGCTGAAAAAAGGTCATCCTAGTTCGCGTAGTTAGGGCTTCTCAAAGCGAATAGTCGCCGCGCGACCATGTCCATCAAGCCCTTCCACTGCCGCAAAAGCCTCAATTGTGGCTTTCGTTTGCGCCAAGTCTTCGCGCGTAAAGTAAACGAAGCTGTGACGACGACGGAAGTCGTCCGGCGTAAGCCCATTAAACATCCGTGCCGCGCCGCCCGTCGGGAGCACATGACTCGGGCCCGCGACAAAGTCACCCGCTGATTCGGGCGTCCACGCACCCGCGAAAACTGCACCTGCCGCGCGCACGCCGCGCATATCCTTCAGCGGTTCTTTTGTCATAATCTCGAAGTGCTCAGGCGCGAAGTCATTAACAACCTCTAAGCCCGCCTTTACATTCGGGGCAACAACAATAAGAATGCCGTCACGATCTATGACGCGCTGTACGAGCACCTTGCGCGAGAGTGTCTCGGTCTGCCTTAGAACTTCCGCCTTAATCGCCTCAGCGACTTTCTGAGAAGTGCAAACGCAGAGGGACTTCTCAAGTCCACTCCCGTGTTCAGCTTGACTCAGAAGGTCAGCCGCAATCCAGCGGACATCTACCGAGCCATCCGTCAAAACGGCAATTTCACTTGGTCCCGCCACTTGGTCAATCGCGACATAGCCAAAGACTTGGCGTTTCGCCGCGGTCACATAAGCGTTGCCTGGGCCAACAATCTTCTGAACCTTGCGGCAAGTCTTCGTGCCAAACGCCATAAGACCAATCGCTTGTATGCCGCCCACGCGATAAATCTCAGTCGCCCCCGCGAGCTTAAGCGCATACAAAAGGACGGGGTTAACCTCGCCCGTTTTGCCCGCGGGCGTGCACGCGACAATTTCCTTCACACCCGCCGCTTTCGCGAGCGTGACTGTCATTATGGAAGTCGAGGCGAGAGGAGCCGTGCCGCCAGGCACATAAACGCCCACGCGCTCCATAGGCGTATAGAATTCGCCCTCCGAACCATTCTTCGGAGTCTTAATCGCCCAAGATTTGCGTAGAGAAGCTTTCGAGAACTTCAGCACGCGGCGGTGCGCATCGTCCACCGCCTTGCGAATCGCGGCGGGTATTTTCGCGCGAGGATCTACCTTTACGCGCAGATCGCGTCCCTTAAAGCCCTCAAACTTAGCGACATAACGACGAACTGCCGCGTCACCATTCTTGCGGATGTCGGCTAAGACTTCCGCGGCGGCTTTCTCAGCTTCTTCGGGGAACGCGGGTCGCGCATTAAACGCGGCAATCCGACGATCCCCCGCCTTGACAATGCGAATCATTCTTAGTTCGCGCCCCCGAGCATGCACTTGCAAATGGCCTCAACAGCCAACTCGCCATTTACATAGCCCTTGCAATCAAAAACGCCAATGACCTTCTTGACTTTAATATTCTTCGCGACCACGACCAATTTATCGTTCGGGCGTACAGGCTTACGAAACACGGCTTCCTCAACTTTCGCGAAGAGGAAACTTGCCTTCTCGCCCAAGAACTCCGTAGCAATCAAACCGCAACCCGCAACCTGCGCCATTGTCTCAATTAGGATAACGCCTGGTACAATCGGGAAAGTCGGGAAGTGACCCTTGAAGAAGTCGTTCTTCTCCATTGTATAGGTGTATTCACCAATTGAACCCGTCTCATCCGCCGACAACAACTTATCGACGAAGAGGAACGGCGGGCGGTGCGGCAGAAGTTCAATGCCTGGCTTATTATAGACATTCTTAAATGTCGGATACTCTGTTAATACCTCATGTGCCATGACTCTATCTCCTTAGCCCTGAACCTTACGAAACGCGAGAACACCATTATGTCCACCAAAGCCGAGCGAGGTCGAAAGTGCCGCGCGAACTTCGCGCTTCACGCCCACATTCGGCGTATAGTTCAAATCCAGTGGCACCTCGCCCTTCTCAACATTAACCTCGAGATCGGGCTTCTCATAGTTAATCGTCGGCGGCACAAACCCTTCCTCAATCGTCAGCGCACAAATCGCCGCTTCAAGCGCACCCGTCGCGCCAAGGAGGTGACCATGCATCGACTTCGTGGAGGAAATATTAATCTTCTTCGCCTGCGCATCGCCAAACACGACCTTAAACGCCTTCGTTTCCATCTGGTCATTCAAATGCGTTGAGGTTCCGTGCGCGTTGATGTAGTCAATCTCAGATTTATCGGTAATGCCCGCGTCCTTAAGCGCCGTCTCAATAGCCTTAACGGCACCAACGCCTGACGGATCAGGTGCCGTAATATGATACGCGTCGCATGTCGAACCATAGCCCGCGAGTTCGCAATAGACATGCGCCCCACGCGCTTTCGCGTGCTCTTCACTCTCAAGAATAAGTGCCGCGGCGCCCTCGCCAATAACGAATCCGTCACGATCAGCGTTAAACGGACGCGAGGCTTTCTCGGGTGTATCATTGAAGTGCGTCGAAAGCGCTTTCATCTTCATAAAGCCACCGACCGTAAACTCCATAACTGCCGCTTCAGTGCCGCCCGCGATAACGACATCGGCACGCCCAGCACGAATCATATCAAGCGCGAAACCAAGCGCGTCCGTCGAAGAAGCGCACGCCGTAACGACGACTTGGCACGGACCATGCGCACCGAGCGCAATCGCCACATTGCCCGCCGATTCATTCGGGATAAGTTCAGGGACTGCGAGCGGCGAGAGACGATCGGGGCCGCGATCAAAGAGGATCTTATAGCCATCACCCGTCACATCAAGTCCGCCAATGCCGTTGCCGAATAGCGTCGCAACGCGATCCATATCGGGATGATTCTCAGCCGTATACCCCGCGTCCGCCCAAGCTTCTTTCGCCGCGGCAACTGCATATTGCGAGAACGGCGCCATATGCCGCGCTTCGCGCTTATCAATAAGCCCCGAATCAATCGCATATTCCTGAAAGTTCTTAACTTCGCCCGCGACTTGACTCGTCACACGCGCGGGATCAAACTTCGTGATACGCGTAATGCCAGATTTGCCAGCCTTGATATTAGCCCATGCCTCTTTCTTGCCGTTTCCACACGGACACAGCATGCCAATACCGGTAATCATGACTTTCTTCATTGTTATTTCCTCTTTTAAGTGATTTATAGAAACCTTTAGAGATTTGGCCAAACGCAATAAGTCCCACCATAAGTGAGCCCCGCGCCGAAGCCAACCATGACAATTTTCATACCGTCCTTCAACTCGCCCGCCTTCACGGCTTGGTCAAGCGCAATCGGAATCGATGCCGCGCTCGTGTTGGCAGTCGTCGAAAGATTCAACCAGAACTTCTCAAGCGGCAACTTCATACGCCGCGCAACCGCCTCGATAATGCGTCCATTCGCCTGGTGGGCAAAGACGCGATCGAGTTCCTCGGGAGTCGTCCCAAGCTTCGTGCAAAGATCGCCCGCGACTTTCGAGAGCGTACGCACCGCAAACGCGAAAACATCGTGCCCCATAAGGACGAGTTGCGGTAAAATTGGTTGCAACTTAGCAGGCACGCCTGTCGTGGGGTCAATCGGGAGCGCGTCTTTACAGCCACCTGTGCGCGTAATGAAGTGGGAGCCTTTACCGTCCGCACCCAAAATCGTGTGCGCCTTAGTCGTCACACTCGCCGCACCAGGCGCGGCATCATTACCGAGCACAACTGCGCCCGCGCCGTCACCAAACAAGATGCAACTTGAGCGGTCAGTCCAATCAAGAATGCGCGAGAGGCATTCCGCCCCTATCACAAGCGCCTTCTTATCAGGATAAAAGTTCACAAAGCCACGCGCCTGCTCGAGGGCATAGACGAACCCCGCGCACGCCGCCTGCAAATCAAAAGCCCCCGCGTTTTTACAGCCTAGTAGCCCCTGCACGACACATGCCGTAGAGGGGAACGGATTATAATCGGGCGTTGAAGTCGCGATGACGATAAGCCCAACTTCGTCAGGCTTTACACCGGCGACCTTCATCGCCGCCTTCGCGGCTTTCGCCGCCATAGTCGAAGTAGACTCACCCTCGTCCGCGACATGACGCGAATGTATGCCTGTATGTGAAAATATCCATTCGTCGCTTGTATCGAGCGACCTAGCGATGTCGTCATTAGTGACAACCCGCGGCGGCAAATAACTGCCAGTACCTAATATACGTATACCCATTCTTTTTCTTAGCGACCCGAACCAAACATTGCCTTATCAAAGTTGAAGAAGACAAATACAGGCAAGAAGCCAGTTTCATTAAAGCAAATAAGTCCAAATTGGAGCGCGGCACTTTTCGCACGCGTTACTGCAGCGAACTGCGCACCGTTGCGCAATGTATCAACGCGGCTATAGCCAATCGCACCCTGCGCGCCCTGCGTGACCTTGTCGGCTTTCGTTGCGGCGAGCCCAATTTGCGCACCT
Organism: Azospirillum sp. 51_20; assembly: GCA_963600185.1. GTDB lineage: Bacteria > Verrucomicrobiota > Kiritimatiellia > RFP12 > UBA1067 > UBA1067. Next base: position 15,301 of record CAVCAF010000028.1, read on the forward strand.
GTCACCGTGCCATTCGAGCAACCAATGCCGAGCGCACAACCATTGATATCCTTACTGCCGTTATCAAACCACCAATCCCAAGTGCAATCGGCTTGAACGGACGCTATTGTAGCGACGAGCCCAAGAAGCAATACTAATTTCTTCATCTTATTACCTCCATCTATTTAGAGCGTTGACTTTAGTCCGAGACCCTCCCGAACTGTGTCTAATATTATATCATAATTTGCCGCGCTTGAGGGGGAAAACTCTCTAACTTCGTAAAAAGAAGAGGGAAGCGCCTTTTTTAGCAACCTCCCTCACTTTTCACTCTATTTAGGGCGCGACTTACTTATCCGTAAGAGCCGCGACACCGGGGAGAACCTTGCCCTCGAGGAACTCGAGCGACGCACCGCCGCCTGTCGAGATGTGGGTCATCTCAGCAGCCTTGCCGCTCTTCTTCACGGCACTGACGCTGTCGCCACCACCAATAATGGAGACCCCGCCATTCGCCTTAACGAGCGCAACCGCGTCACAGACACCAAAGGTGCCCTTCGCCAAAGGCGCGAACTCGAAGCAACCCATTGGACCATTCCAAACGACCGTCTTCGCGGGCTTAATCGCTTCCGCGAAAAGTGCCACGCTCTTAGGTCCAATATCAAGCCCAAGCCATCCGTCAGGGATATCACCTTCGCACACCTTGATCTCGATGTCGCTCGCGTCCTTCTCAGCCGGGAACTTATTAGCAATTACGCTATCAACGGGGAGCAGAATCTTAACATTCTTCGCCGCCGCCATCTCAAGCATTTCCTTGCAATAAGCGACTTGATCGTCTTCGCAAAGCGAATTGCCGATCTTGAAGCCCTGCGCCTTCTTGAAGGTATAAGCCATGCCGCCGCCAATGATGAGCGTATCAACCTTATTAAGGAGGTTCTTAACGACCGCGAGCTTATCCGAGACCTTCGCGCCACCGAGAATCGCCACGAATGGACGCACCGGATGTTCAACCGCGTCGCCGAGGAACTTAATTTCCTTCTCGAGAAGGAAGCCCGAGACAGCAGGCTGAATGTAGTCGGCAATAACCGCCGTTGACGCGTGCGCACGGTGCGCCGTACCAAACGCGTCATTGCAGTAAACATCGCCATAAGAAGCGAGCTTCTTCGCCATTTCCTGCCGCGCCGCCTTAAGCGCCGCCTTCTTGGTCTGATACTCTTCTTCGGTGAGGTGGATGCCCTTCTTCTCGTCATCCTTCTTCACCTTGCCGTCTTCGGCCTTGTAGAAGCGCGTATTCTCAAGAAGCAGAACCTCGCCCGGCTTGAGCGCCTTAACGAGATCGTCCGCCGCCATGCAATCAGGCGCGAACTTGACTTCCTGCCCAAGCTTCTTCGAGAGCTCTTCCGCGACAGGCTTAAGGCTGAACTCTGCCTCATAGCCCTTACCTTTAGGGCGACCCAAGTGGCTCATAAGCACGAGGCTGCCCCCCTGCTCTAGCACATACTTGATGGAAGGGAGTGCCGCGACGATACGCGTATCGTCCGTAATCTTACCCGAACCATCCTTCGCCATCGGCACATTAAAGTCGACGCGCATCACGACGCGCTTACCATTAAGCGCTACATCGCGGAGAGTCTTCTTATCCATTTTCTTTTACCTTCTTTATACAAACACGAAATGCGCTTACTTAGCCATCTTGTTGAGCTTCAACTGCGCACGGCTTTTCTTGCGGTCAGCCGTATTCTTCTTAATAATGCCTTTCTTAACGGCCTTATCAAGACCAGAGACGAACTCCTTGAACTTCTTCTCTGCAGCATCCTTCTCATTAGCGTCCGCCGCCTTGAAAAGTTTCTTATGCGCGTCGTGAAGTTTCGCCTTCGCGACCGTATTGCGCTTATTCGCTTTCGCATTCTGACGATCACGCTTACGAGCGGCGCGACCACCTTTTATATTTGCCATATCTTTTACAACTCCTGTTTTCGGGATGTTATTCCCACATATTATACACTTTTCTGACCTTCTTATGCAAGCGGTTTTTCTATGCCGCGCGATTTTCTCGGTTTAACGCGGGGCGGGTACTTTGAACCGCCCATGCCGA
>CAVCAF010000029.1:0-17148 GCA_963600185.1 Azospirillum sp. 51_20
GATAAACGCCCTTAACAATACCTAAAGCGACCGCCAATACAACTTCATATTTATTAGCATTCTCTGGACAAATCCGCCAAGACCTGCGCACGACTTCATAAACCTCATCGTCATTCATTTGATCTTTATACAACTTATTGATCTTAATAATCATTGTTGGTCTATCAAATGTATCTTCTGTTATTTCATCACAAGGCTTGATTGTTTCCTCCCCCGCTCTCTTGTCTTCTACTTTACAAGGGGACATCTCTTTCTGACTTCCTTTCTCATAAAGATCGTTCTCTCTCATAAACATCTTAATATACCTAAACTTAGTATATTCCTCATCATACCCCCTCTCACTCTCTTCCGCAATATATTTCTGAATGTATATATCAGATAACGCACGACTAATCGAATTACTGAAGAAACAAAACTCGTCGCCTGACACTTCTTTCTGCTGTTTCAAATAACAAAGATGTTCAATATCTAATAAGGCTTCATCAAGAGCTTTTCTCTCTTTTGAGATGCCTGATTTGCTAGCTTGAACATATATCTCTCTTAAGCCATCAGGCGAATCATATGAGTAAGCCAATTCTCTCACTTTATTCGCAGAGAACTTTTTCAATAATCGTTCTAGGTATTCGCTACGGCGCTCTTTGCGCGCTTGCAACATGTTTTTTATTGAAATGTACATGGTAATTATACCACTAATAGCAGTAACAGAACCAACAAAAAGACCAACCATAATAGACACCTCTTGCATTATCTCAATCATCCTCCAAGATTATTTGCAAAACGAGACAAAACACCACCCGTAACGACCTCGCGTGTGGTCGCTTTTAAATCTGCCTTTATTAGCCGCGTAGAGGCTCTGTAACGCGCTAGGCGATGGGGGGGGGGGGTATTAGGACGCAACGAGAACGCGCTAGAACGCACGCTAGTGCGCTCTAATAAGCCGCTAGAAACCTCACGCGAAACACGCGAAGTCTCTAATTCATTTCTCGTATTTACCCTTATCATACTTTCTTTAAGTGCACCAAAGAAGTCCCTAGTAGCGCTCAATTTTCATAACTATTATACCATAATTTGCGCTTCCAAGTCAACCCCCTCTCCCTCCGCGGCACTTCGCGCGGCGAGGGAAACGCGTTTTATCCACAGATTTCACAGATTTCATTTTAACGCAAAGATAGCAAAGTTAACGCGAAGAACGCAAAGAGTCTGCGACTAGAGCAAAGCCTTTGCGTTTTTTGCGTCAAATCCTTTGCGAACTTTGTGTCAAAACCGCCGCGTCAAAACTCTCTGCGGTCTCTGCGACTCTGCGCGAGACAAAACTCTCAAAGAGCCTAATTCTGTAAATCTTGTTAATCCTGTCAAAAATAAGCCCCCAAAAGAAATCATGCTTATCTCCGCGGCAAAAGATGCTTAGGTTTTACTAAAAAGATGCTTATGTTTTGTGTAAAACATAAGCATCTTTTCGTGCGCTAAGTATATTATCTAAAATTAAGCACATCCCCAAGATTTTACTCTAGTTGAAGTATGAAGTTGAAGAAAGGAATTGTATTCTCTTGTACTATTTCTTAGACAGGATTAACAGGATTAGGGCGGCTTTGCCGCCACCACTCTTCAACTTCAACTTGGCACTTCAACTAACTCTAAAATCTTGTTAATCTTGCAAATCCTGTCTAAAATAAACTCCGTGTTAATCCGTGTAAATCCGTGGATAAACACTTTGATCTTTGACAATTGAATTAACGCCTTAGGAGGCGATAAGGCTATGAGACTTCGCAGAGGCGATTAGGGCTCCGTTTGGAGAGCTTCTAGCTCATTCGTCGCCGCTTCCCAGTCCGCCGTATAGCGGTCTATCTCGAATTGAAGGGTACGGACTTTGCGATTAACTTCGGCGAAGTCCGTCGTGGGCTTCGGGTTAAAGAGTTCCGCGCTTGCCTCATCGAGTGCCTTTTGAAGTTCATCCACTTTCTTCTCGGCTGTCTCGATGCGCTTCTTAAGTTCCCGCAATTGGGGGGCTGTCTTAGCACGCTCTTCGGCGCGGCGTTTACGCAATTCCTTCGGCGAAAGTGCCGCGCTCGGTTTCGGGGTCGCTTCCACTGCCGCTTTCGCGGTTTTAGGCGCGGCACTCTCTAGCTCCGCCTTCTTTTCGCGATAGTAGTCATAGCCGCCTGGATACTTACGGATGCCCTCGCGGGTGATTTCAAGTATGCTCGTTGCCGTTGCCCGCACGAAGTCAATATCGTGCGAGACGAGGAGAACCGTACCTTTGTATTTCTGCAGGGCATCCTGCAAAAGGCGACGTCCGTCCAAATCAAGGTGTGTCGTGGGTTCATCGAGAAGCAAGAAGTTCGGCGCGGCAAGGAAGAGCCTTAAAAACGCGAGACGGATTTTCTCTCCGCCCGAGAGCACCCCCGCGGGCTTTTCGACATCATTCTCGTCAAAGCCGAATGCCCCCACGAGATTGCGGAAGTTCTTCTCGTTCATACCGGGCGGTATCGCATTCTTCGCATTGCGATAAACCGACACATCGGGCGGAATCGTCTCGGCGAACTCCTGACTCAGATAGCCCGGGATTACATTATGCCCTAGGACGGCGAGTCCGCTCGTCGCCTGCCGCGTCCCCGCAATAATGCGCATAAGCGTCGTCTTGCCGAGTCCGTTATAGCCAATGAGCGCGACTTTATCGCCGCGGACAATTTGGAAGCTGACATCATCAAGGACATTACGAATCCCGTCATACGAGAAGCACAAATGCTCGCAACGGAACATCTCAAGTCCGCTCGGGGATGGTTCCGCGAGGCGTAGGCGACCCGATTGGGTATAGCGTTTGGGGAGAACGATGCGCTCCTCATCAAGCTTATCAATGAGTTTCTGCCGCGATTGTGCTTGGGCGGCTTTCGTCGCTTGGGCACGGAAGCGGTCGACGAAACGCTGGAGCTGTTCACGGTGGTGGTCTTGGTTTTCCTTCGCGGCTTTTAGGTGGCGGTAGCGGACTTCCCGCTCCTCCAAATAATAGTCAAGTCCGCCCTCATAGCGTGTAACCGTGCCCGCGTCAACTTCCACCGTAATGGAGGTTAGCGTCCGCAAGAGGTAGCGGTCATGCGAGATAAGCATGAGCGTGCCGTCATAGGCTTTCAGGAACTTCTGTAGCCAATCTACCGCGGGCAAGTCAAGATAATTCGAAGGCTCATCTAGTAGGAGGAGATCTGGACGCGACGCTAAGACACGCGAGAGTTCCGCTCTCATGCGCCACCCGCCCGAGAAACTCATGAAGGGCTTCTGAAAGTCGTCCGTCGTAAAACCGAGTCCGCCCAAGGCGATTTTGACGCGCGTTTCAATATCGTAGCCCCCGAGGTGTTCAAACTTCGTCTGCAACTCACCATAACGCTTCAACTTCGCAGGGTCGGCAATATCCGCCTCAAGTGCCGTCATTTCCGCTTCCATCTCCGAGAGTCCCGGTATGCCGCGGATAGAGTAGTCGAGGAGCGTCTGTTCGAGGGTGTCGGGGGCGGGATTCTGCCGCGTCCAGCCAATGCGCGGGTTCTGCTCGATAATGAGTTCGCCTGAGTCCGTAGAAAGCTCGCCGAGTACAATTTTAAAGAGCGTCGACTTACCACTGCCGTTAGGACCCACAATGCCGACGCGGTCGCCCTTATTGACGCGGAATGTGACGCCCGTCAAAACATTTTGGTGTCCGTAATGAACCGAAATATTCCTAAAGTCTAGCATAGCCTCACATCACATACCAGAAGATGCAGAAGAAGTGGCAAATCGTCCCCGCGAGCACAAAGAGGTGCCAGACCATATGTGCGTAGGGGAGGGTCTTCCATAAGTAAAAGATGCACCCAATCGTGTAAAGTCCGCCGCCCACCGCGAGCCACATTGTGCCCAGCCCCTGCAAGGCGCGAATAAGCGGCACAATCGCGAGAACCGCCGTCCAACCCATGGCAATATAAATCGCCGTTGAAAGATAGCGGTATTTGCCCGTCGTGAATAGCTTAAAGATTATCCCAATAAGTGTCGCGCCCCATTCAATGCCGAAGACGGTCCAACCGAGGCCTGGGTTCGTCGGACGCAACGAGACGAGGCAAAATGGCGTATAGGTTCCCGCGATGAGGAAGAATATCGCCATATGATCCATAATATGCAAGACACGCTTCGCCCGCCACGAAGTAACCGCATGGTAGGCGGAAGATATGGCGTACAAAAGAATCATGCACGAACCGAAAAGTGCCGCGGCGGTAACCTTCCACGCGACATCCGTATTGCTCTCGGCGCCCTTCCACACCAGAAGCGCGAGCATTGCCGCGCCCAAGTGGGAGCCGACGACATGCGTCAGCGCATTCGCGAGTTCCTCGCCCGCCGTCTGTTCGCGTACTTTCGCTTTCTTTATCTTCATTTACTTCTTAAACTTTTCTTGTACTTGCGCAATATCCGCCGCGATTTGGCGTTGCAGGTCGGTGACTGTCGGGAACTTACACTCGGGGCGGATATACTTCAGAATCTCAATTCGGTCGTCGCCAAAGGAGTAGGGCGTACCCTCTATAAAGTGAATCTCAAGGACGGGTTCCGTCCATCGTGCATCGCCCATCGTCGGGGCAACGCCCCAGTTGGCAATGCCGAGCGCCCCCGCATAACGAACAGCATACACGCCATTCGGCGGCTTTACATAGAAGGACGGGATCTTAAAGTTCAGTGTCGCGTAGCCAATCTTATGGCCGAGCCCCTTGCCCGTAAACAATTCGCCGCGGACGAACCACGGAGTCCCCAACATCGCCTGCGCCGCCGCCATTTCGCCGCGGGTAATTGCCGCGCGAATTCGCGTAGAGGAGACTATGTCGCCCTCATATTGCGCATACGGGATAACGGACGCGGCGATTCCATATACACCAAGGTCACTAGGCTTGCCCGCCCCCTTCGCGCCAAAGTTCCAATTCGCCCCGCACCGAACACGCGTTATGCCGCGCGACAAAAGATAGTCCTCAACAAAGTTCTTGGGCGAAAGCGCAGCTAGTTCCGCCGTGAAGTCAAGAAGGATAATATCCTTCACGCCCTGCGCACGAATTGCCGCGAGCCGATCTTCTAGTGAAGAGAGCAATTTCGGGGCTTTTTCGGGGTAAAGCGTCTCAAGAGGGTGCGTGCGGAATGTTAGCGCGATTTCCGCTCCCGCTAAAATGGCGCGGTGTCCGAGGTGTACGCCGTCAAAGCATCCGACGGCGAGCGTCATCGCGCAAGTGCCTCCGAAAGCGGGCGAACCAAAGTGGGGAAGTCACTCATCGAAGTCTTCAAGAGCTGGTCAAAAGGGACAGCGTCCGCCACCGAATAGCGTCCCACCATCGTGCGCCGTACATTCGTAAGCGTTGCGCCACAACCAAGTGCCGCGCCAAAGTCATCAATGAGGGTGCGGACGATGAGACCTTTTGTACCCGCAACAGTAAAAGTAGCACGTCCATCGGGGCGCGGCACTTCTACCTCAAAACGGTAGACATGCGCCATAAAAGGCTCGTGCGCCCCCGTTGAAACGACTTCATAATCGGAACTCCCTTCACGACGAACACTACAAAACGCGTTTTCCGTCTGAAATACATCGCCACGAAAGTCCGCCAGCGTCTTCTCAAGCGGCAACTCAGCAGGGATTGGCTTTTCTTCTAAAAGTACGCCATGCGCATCGCCCGTATTCGTGCGCTTACCTAATTGCAGTTCGCCCGTCCAGACTCTATCCGCGCCCATGACATCGCCGACATACTTATTCGCGTCATTTATAAGTAGTACGAGGAGCCCCGAAGCGGCCGTATCTAGCGACCCACCATGCCCAACTTTCACCAAGTTGAACATGCGCTTTACCGTCTTTACTACCGTCGAGAAAGCAATGCCCACGGGTTTATCAACGAGCAAGAATCCGTTAAGATTCTCGAGTATATGCAATTGGACGAGGTTAGCCATTAGTCTTCTTTAATCGGCGGGAGTTTGTCGAGTAGCGCGAGAACCTCGTCGCCCTTCTCTAGTGACAAATCGAGCTTGAAGGTGAGGCGCGGCGTAAACTTCATGCGCACTTCGCGATTGATAATCGCCTGAAACTTACGCGCGTTATGTTGTAAGTGGCGAATAGCCGTCTCTTTTAACGCGTCATCTCCAAAGACCGAGACATCCACTGTCGCGTCGCGTAAATCTTTACCGCACTTTACATTCGTGACCGTAATAAAGCCAGGCGCGACGGTATCGCCCTGCATTACGGAATGCATAGACTCCGCAATTACGCGCTTCAACAAAGAATCGAGCCGCTGTAAACGATCAACGCCCATGACACCAACCTCAATTATTAAAGGCTACGCGGCAATTCCTCAAGCGCATAGCACTCAATAACATCGCCTGTCTGGAAGCCTTCATAGTTCACGAAGCACACGCCGCACTCCTGCTGACCCGTGACTTCCTTGACTTCGTCCTTGAAGTGACGGAGCGTCTGAACCTTACCATCCCAGACCTTCGCCTTATCGCGCAAGATACGATAACGCTCTTTGGCAACGAGGCGACCGTCCAACATCTGCGAACCCGCGATTTTGCCGAGTTTACCAATGTCGTAAATAGCCTTAATTTCGGCGTGCCCAAGGACGACTTCCTTAAACTCCGCGGGAATGAGGTCAAGCATACACTGCTTAACATGATCCAAGAGTTCGTAAATGATGCGGAAGGAGGCAATTCTTACGCCATCATGCCGCGCCTGACTTTGTACGCCCGAATCATTGCTAATGTCAAAGCCAACGATAATCGCCTTGCCTGTCGCGGCAGTTTTAACATCCGTAAGCGAGACATTGCCCGTACCCGTACCGATAACATTAAGCCCGACTTTCTCGCTCTTGATTTGTCCGAGAGCCTCAACAATGGCTTCAAGCGAACCTTGGGTATCGCTCTTAACGATAACATTCAACTCACGGCGACCTTCCGCCGCCATACGGCTCATAAGCATATCAAGCGTCGCCGCCTTAGAAGAGGAAAGCTCCTCTTCCTTACGCTCACGCGCGGTCTGTTCCGCCAGAGTACGCGCCCGCTTCTCGTCCAGCATAACGCGGAACTCCGCGCCCGCCTCGGGTACGCCCGAAAGACCCGTGCACTTAACAGGTGTCGCGGGCGGCGCTTCTTTAATACGCCGACCACGATCGTCAATCAAGGCGCGGACTTTACCAAAGTGCTCGCCAATAAGAATCGCGTCCCCGACCTTAAGCGTGCCGCCCTCAACGAGCAATGTCGCGCAGGGACCCAGCCCTTGCTGGAGTTCGGACTCAATAACATAGCCATTCGCGCGGCGGTTGGGGTTCGCCTGAAGTTCAAGAACTTCCGCCTGAACGAGGATGTTCTCAAGGAGGGAGTCCACGCCCTCGCCCGTCACGCCCGAAACGGGACAGCAAATAATATCGCCGCCCCAATCTTCTGGCGTAAGCCCGCGCTTCTGAAGTTGCTGTTTGACGCGATCAACATTAGCCGTTGGCTTATCGCATTTCGTAAGCGCGACAAGAATCTGAACGCCCGCTTGCCGCGCAACCTTAATGCATTCCTCGGTCTGCGGCATAATACCATCATCCGCCGCGATAATCAAAACCGCGATATCCGTAATCCGCGCACCGCGTGCCCGCATCGCACTAAACGCCGCGTGTCCAGGCGTATCAAGGAAGGTAATCTTCTTGCCCGCGATCTCAACTTGGTAGGCGCTAATCTGTTGCGTAATACCGCCCGCTTCGCCTTGGGCAACATGCTCCTTACGGATGTAGTCCATAAGCGTCGTCTTGCCGTGGTCAACATGCCCTAGGAACGTGACGACAGGTGCCCGCGGCTTAAGTGTCTCGGGCGGATCTTCAGGAATGAGGTCATCCGCGTCAATTGCCTTCAAAACGGGACGCGCCGCGATATCCTTATTGCGCGTATGTTCAACCGCGACCTTATAGCCATACTTCGCGGCAATTTGCGTCGCGACTTCGGGTTCCACACGCTGATTAATGGAAGCGAGAATCTTTAGTGCCATAAGATCGGCAATAAGGCGATTGGGCTTCACATTCAGCTGCGCGGCTAAATCCTTCACGATAACAGCACCGCGGATGGAGATTTCTTTCGCTTCGGCATTCACCGAAATGCGGCTTGTCGGGGTCTGCGCAGCGGCAGATGCCCCCGCCCCACGACTAGCGGCAAGTTTATCGAACGCCTTCTGTCCTTCGCGACCCTTCTTGCCCTTCTTTGTGCCGCGCTCATCATCATCATAATCTACGGGCTTAGGCGGACGCACCTTCGGCTGCGCCGCGACCGTAATCTTCACGATACCAGGAGCCGCTTTGAGAGGCTTAAAGCCAGCGCCCGCCTTGAGTCCGACATGAACCTGCGGCTTCTTCGGGTTAATCGAAAGCGGTGCCAATTTAGGTTGCGCCTTCGGGTTAATTGAAAGCGGCTTAAGAACTGGTTTCGGCGCAGGGGTAGGCGTCGCGGGGGGTGCGGGGGGCTTAGTCGCGGGTGCCGCGGGTTTCGCCTCAGGAGCCTTAGCGACGGGCTCCTCGGGTTTCTTCTCAGGCGCGACTTCCGCCTCCGCCTTCGGGGCTGGGACTTCCTCTACCTTCTCTACCGCTTTGGGTTTCGCGGCAACGGGTGCAGCCTTCTTTTCCTCCGCGAGGGTCATCCGCTTAAGGGGACGCGCCGCGTAAGCACTCTTCGCTGTCTCGCCATGCTGGGCGAGCGCGGCACTTTCCGCTTCCTTATCTTTCGCACGCAACTCCGCCGCCCGCGCAACCTTCTCGGCACGCCGCACCATTGCCGCGCTGGGTCCCTGATCAGAAACAGCTTTACGCACGGTAGCGAGGTCTTTCGCCTCAATCGTGCTAATCGCGCTCGCTACATCGATTCCACACGCCGCGGCCGCCCGCAAGACATCCGCGCTTGTGACATTCGATTCCTTCGCTAGTTCATATACTCTCATCGTACAATACTTCCGTTTCTAATCAACAACCTCTACTAAGCCACTTTTAAGCGCGACGCTTATTCCGCCACATCGCCGCTCATCATTTCCGCGACAGTCTTCGCCGCCGCGTAGATGCCCTTCGCCTCGACTTCGTCAATGCCCGTCGCGGCGATAAAGCTCGCTTCGTCATCGCCCGCGATACCCTCAACCGTGAGGTAGCCCGCGTCAGCCATGCGCGTAGCAATCGCCGTCGAAATGCTCAGCGTCTCGGCAAGTTCCTTAATCGCGTTCGCCTTCTGGTCTTCAAACGAAGCTGTCGCCAAGGACTTCTTAACTTCCACATGCCAGCCCGTAAGGCGCGTCGTAAGGCGCACATTCTGTCCGCGCTTACCAATCGCGAGTGAATATTGATCGGGCGCGGCAATAATGCGCACCGTATTCGGCAAAACGGGATCCACTTCGATGGATTCGAGTTTGGCAGGCGCGAGAGCCGCCGCGACATATTGACGGATATCGGCGTTCCAGCGCACAATATCAATCTTTTCGCCATTTAGCGCATTCACAATTGTCCGCACGCGATTGCCGCGTTGCCCGACGCAGGCCCCCACGGGATCCACATTCTCATTAGAGGTACGAACCGCTAACTTCGCGCGATAGCCTGGGTCGCGACTGCAACCCATAATCTCTACGACACCATCCGCAATTTCAGAGACCTCTAACCTAAAGAGTGCTTCGAGCAGTTTCGGGTTCGCACGCGAAATGGTGACGCTCGGCCCGCGTGCTTCGGGGTCTACGCGCGTAATAATTGCGCGAAGGGTGTCGCCAATCTGGTAGCGTTCATTCGGGATGCGCTCCTTATTAGGGAGAATCATCTCGACCTTACCAACCGTCACATACACTTCACGCGGCGTAATAGCCGAAATGGTGCCCGTGACAATGTCGCCCACGCGATCTTTATATTCCGAGAAAGTGTTCGTGCGTTCCGCGTCACGGATGCGTTGCATAATCATCTGCCGCGACATTTGCGCGGCGATTCGCCCGAGACGCGAGGCAGGGATTTCGATTTCGAGCGTCGAGCCTTCCGCCACCGCGACACCATTATTAAGCCGCTTAGCCCGCGCGAGCGAAATGAAGCCAGGTCCAACATCCTCATTCGAGCACACGACCGTATCAAAGACATGAAGCGAAAGATCCTTGCGGTCAATCGCTACACGCAAGTCATTCGTGACATCATGATTGCGCCGCGCCGCCTGAGCCAAAGCCCATTCAATTGCCTGCAAGACAATCTCGCGGCTTACGCCTCTCTCGGCCTCAATTTGCTGAACAACTGCCAGCAACGGACTGTTCATAGCCATCTTTTTCGCTCCTTACTGCTTTCAAAAACCAAAGAACACCCCTCGGTCCGATCTCCTGATCGCCGAAAAGTTCCCTATATTTTATCACATTTGACCGTCCTAGGTCAATAGTAAACCGAACACCGCGCAATTTTTGCGCGGCGCCCTTTTTAACCTTCTCGCTTATAATGGGGAGAATTTTAGGGTCCATGAGACGGTTTCATTCGGGTCTATGCGATACTTTTGCATCGGGGCAGGTCCACAACTCGCGCCCCCGAGACCCATTTGGCGGACATCGAGATTAACGTGTATCTGCTCACGCGGAACGAGCGGAATGCGGCGACGCTCCTGTCCATTACGATGACGCGCGAACTCAAAGTCCTCCCAATCATAAGGCGAGGCTTGGATAAAGAGCGGCTCGGACGCGGCAAACTTAATGCCCTTACCCGCCTCATCCGCGAACGCGACCCAACGGACATCCGTACGGAAGCCATTATCCTGAGGACGGACATATTCCTCGCCTAAATCCTCTACAGAGGACTCCCAAATGCCGAGCAAGCTCCCCGTGCGACGGTCAACATAGTTCTCACGCGGACCGCGTCCGTAATAAGTGACCTTATCAAGGCTCTTATCAAGCGCGAGCGAAAGTCCCACGCGCGGCAGTGTGCCAGGTTGCGTACCGAAAGGTGTGACCTTAGTAGCGAGCGTAACCGAGCCGTCCGCGGCAAAAGTCCATGTCGTCTCATGGCAGAAGCCAGCGGACTTCGAGCCCGTCACCTTAACAACCGTCTTTACCGTATTGCCGTCCACGACAATCGGCTCAGGATGATACCGCAACTGAGTCAAGCCCGAATTGTAGATCGTACTGCGCATCCAGCCATCATTATCGGTAAGTGCCCGCATGCAAGTAAGTTCAGGACCTGCCGCGAAGCCAGGTGCCAAATCCTTAAGGATGGTCTTACCTTTCATCTCAAGCGCGGCGAGAGTGCCCGTCTTGCGGCAGAAAGTCGCTTTCGTATCGCCTGCCTTAACGGTGACCGTACGCGCGTCTTCCGCAATCTTCACGCCCTTCTTGGCGGACGCGGCACTCTTAACTGCATCAAATGCCCAATCACCCGCTATTTTTAGCTGGTTAGCGGCGACAATCCAGCCTTGCGGGACGAGGTCCGTCGCCGTGCGGGTCTTGAAGTTGATATTAAGGAAGTATTCCACGCCTTCCTTCGCGAACTTCGTCTTAAACTTAGGCGCGGCAATTTCACCACGCGAAAGCGGCGCGATCGCGGGCACTTCAAGCGTACCCTTCTCTACAACCTCTCCATTCGCGAGGAGTTCCCAAGTCGCGTCAAAAGCGTCCGCCGAAAGGAAGCCAAAACGGTTTTCGAGCTCCAACTTGCCGTCCGCGGCACTTCTCACGATGAGATTGCGGAAGACATGCCCAATTTCAACGAGTTTCGCCGAAACTTCGCGCGTAGGCAAAATAATGCCGTTGCAGCAGAAAGGTCCGTCATTGGGCTGCTCGTCCCAATCGCCACCATACGCGAAGAAACGCTCGGGCTTGCCTGTCTTGGGGTCGAGACGCCCTGTATACTTCCAAAGCGCCTGGTCGACCCAATCCCAAATGCAACCGCCCGTGAGCGAATCATAGGCATAAAAGACATCCCAGTATTCTTGGAAGTTGCCGACCGCGTTGCCCATTGCGTGAGCATATTCACAGAGGAAGAACGGCTTGCCCGCGCTCTGCATCGCGTCATCCGTCTTGTAGCCGTCCGCCATCGTCCCTACCGATGTCCGCGGCAAATTGCCCAGTTCACCACGCGCTTTGAGCCACTCCACTTCAGGATACATGCGCGAATCGACATCCGCGTCAATATTGCCGCGCTCCCAGTGAATTGGACGCGTCGGGTCAAGCGCACGCACCGCGGCAATCGCCGAACGGAAGTCCGCGCCATGCCCCGTCTCATTGCCGAGCGACCACAGCGTAATCGCTACATTGTTGCGATAATAAACGACATGCCGCTCATTTCGCTCAACTATCGTCTTCTTCCATTCAGGGAAGCGCCCAAGTCCATTCTCGCCATACTGGGGCTCGTGCCCCTCAACATTCGCTTCGGCGACAAGATAAATACCATATTTATCACAAAGATCATACCAGCGGTGGTCATTCGGATAGTGACTCGTGCGCACCGTATTGATATTGTAGCGCTTCATGAGCTCAATATCCTTAATCATCGTCTCAAGATCAATCGCGCGCCCATTTTCCGCATTCGCCTCGTGGCGATTCACACCTTTAAACTTAATCTTCTTACCATTAACGAGGATCGTGTTGCCCACAATGCGCTGATTCTTGAAACCGACGCGCTTCATACGGATGTCGTCGCCCTTACGGATAACGAGCGTATAGAGATTAGGCGTTTCAGCCGACCAAAGGGCGGGTTCCGTAAGTGCCGCGCTCGGTGCCGCGCTCGAAAGTGCCGCGACGGACTTCTTATCGGCATCGTAAAGCGTCGCCTCCCATTCGCCCGTCAACCCCGCGAGGGAGACTGTCGCGAACTTAAAGTCGTCCGAGAGAGTAGTCTTGACCTGAAAGTCCCAAACACCGTCCTTCGGCATGGACCAAATCGACACATCACGAAAGATGCCCGAAAAACGGAACATATCCTGATCTTCGAAGTAGCTCCCATCGCACCAGCGATAGACTTCCACCGCGAGCAGGTTCTTGCCAGGCTTCACGAGCGCCGTAATATTGAACTCGCTCGGGAGCTTAGAATCTTCGGCATAGCCCACCTTCTCGCCGTTCACCCACACATAGTAGGCACTGTAAACGCCGTCAAAGCGCAAAACAACCTCGCGCCCCGCCCAATCGGACGGCACCTCAAATGTCGTGCGGTAGCTGGATACTGGATTGTAGTCCCCCTTGCCACTCTGGCGATCAAGAATCCGTGCGAAGTTCTCCTGTGTCGGATTGCTCGCGTTCACATGCGGATACCGCCAATTGGTGTAGCCAGGCGAACCAAAGCCGCGCAATTCAACGCAACTGGGGACGTCTATCGTCGACCACTTCGCGTCATCAAAGTCAACACGCCAAAAGTCCTTCACGCGCAAGTCAGGATTGCCCGCCCACGAAATCTTCCAGTCGCCATTCAAAAGGATCTTCCACGGCGTCGCAGGCTCTAGGGCATCCGTCAGCGCATCATCCACCCCCGCAAGCGGCATAGAATAGGTACGCGCTGGTAGGCGGTTAATAGAATTGACCGCGGGATCTTCCCACTCAGGCGCGGCAAAAGCCCCCCCGACTAAGAATGCCAACGCGAGCACGGCAATCGGCTCTTTCATCTTCTGCATACTAAGTAATCTCCTTACTTTCATTATTGTTGAATTGATATTATACCAAATCCCCCCCGACTTCGCAACTCCTATCGCGACAAAGCCATTCAAAGGACAAAAGCCCTTGCAATAAAGGTCGCGTTCTACTTACAAAAAGGTCGCGACAAGGCAGAAAGAAGGTCGCGACAAAGTACAAGTAAGGAAAAGTGTCGGGACACTTTTCAAAAACCGTCCCGACACTTTTATAAAACCGTCCCGACACTTTTTCAAAACCGTCGGGACACTTTTCCTTAGTTCTCCTTAGGCAAGACCTTGTTCCTGCTTTGGAGCGACCGTCTTCTTACTTTGGGGCGACCGTCTTACTACTTAAAAGTCGTACAGGACCATACAACCCAGCAGGCAGAATCGGGGAACCCGCTTTTGGCCCACAAATCGTCCATGTCGTGCGCTGCGCTTCAGGCAAGGTAGCCTCCCGCACAAGGCGATTGTAGATTGAGGCGGTTACCGAGACCTCCAGCATATTCTCTCCCTCTTTTATGAAAGGAGTAAGGTCTACACGATAGGGTTCACACCACAATTGTGCCGCGGTCTTGCCATTAAGGGATACCTCTGCACATTGTTCCACTTTGCCAAGGTCAAGCACGAGACGCTCCCCAGCCTTTGCCGAGAAGCTAAAATGCGCCTTGCTCGTACCCGCGGCAAAACCTCCCAATGTCCGAGCCGTAGCCGCTACACGCGGACAAGGTGCGCACCCTGTAGCGGGATTCACCATCGTGCATGCACCGTCCTTCCTAGAAAAGCACACAAATCGCGATTCGTTCGCCTCGAGCTCAAGCGAGACTTCCCTTCCCCGAAACGCGAATACGCCCGAAACTGCCCCATCTGGCGCGGCAATAAAATAGCGATCTTCCTCCTGCGTCTGGCGATGATACCAGACAAGGGCATTTGTGCTGGCAGTAGCCTCCCCCACGCGCACAACATCAGGCATAAGCCCTGCCGTCGGGTCGTCGCCTTCTACCACACACGCACCCGCCGCCTTTAGACTCGCAATGCGCGATTGACTAGCCGCGTCAAGGAAAGTGCCCTTCGGAACCCATAGTACCGTATAACTCATGCCATCGGGCAACACAAGCCGTCCATTTTGCACCGAGAGCCGATTAAGTAATACATCCCGATTCACATAGTCGTCCTTAAAGCGGTTGCCGAAATGTGGGGCTCGCTCGTCTGGTTTATGTCCGAGTCCGTCGCCCAAAACACGCAAAATATCGACTACGGGATGCCCCGCCTCAAGAAATGCTGTACAACGCGCGATATAGTCCGTGAAGCGCGGCATAAACGGCCACCAAGGCTGTCCCCGCAAAAACGGACTCCCTATACCGCAACCAAAAGCCGTGCCTGGCGGACGAAAGGCGGCACCTACTTGAGGATTGTGCGTATAGGTATGGAATACTGGATAGGTAACGCCCTTCGCTAGATGACGATCGAGCATAGGCTTAAAATCGCGCAGGGACTCATTCCAGGTCAGGACGAAGGATGTAAACGCTTCCGCCGCCACGCGGCGCTTCCCATAAATATGCGCGGCAGAGACGCAGGGCAAAACTGGCTTGAAGTTCGCGCTACCCACCCCCGTAGGCGCAGTAGGACACCAAAACTCGCACATGGGTGTATCGGCGTACTTCCAAAACTCAAGCAAATCCCCCGCGAGGACATCGCCAAACGCGGTCTCATATTGTACGGTTAGCCCGTCCTTATGCGCGAGCTCCGCTAGGTGCCCATAGTAATTCTCCTCAATGAGCTTACCCAGTAAGCCGCGCCAGTCGCGCAAAAACGCTTCCGTCTCGTTTGGCGTACCCACAACCCAACCGAAGACAGCAGGCAACCAGCGCTCAAGCCCATAACCACAGCGTTGCGCAAAGATTGCGTCCAGCCCCTCTGTCCAATTATCGCGATAACATTCCCAGCTATCCACAACAATTCCCGCGAGGAGTCCCTTCAAAGACCCTTTTACAAGTCGCCCGATATAAGCGGCGTAATTAGCCTCAATACCCTTTGGCGAAAGTTTCGAACACTCAAACCCCGTCGCTTCTTCTGGGGCAGGTCCATTCTTAAAAAGTGCATTCACATGCCCGACGCGCAGAACCGTCCATTCACGATCATCGGGCGGAACCCAATCTAGCATACCGTCGGCACTAAGGCATGCCGTAAGATTAGTGATTGCCTGCCTGTTAACCCAGCTTGCGGGGTTCTGCCGCGGTGTGCCGCGGTTAACAAGCCCACGGAGCGTCCAACCCGCGAGCCCTTCCCAATGCTCTAGCCGCGCTCCTACCCCAAGACGGACTTCTCCCAGCCGAAGTGGATCCTTTGAGTGTAAATTAAGTCGCCAGGAATAGGCCTCTACCTCATCACAGGCGAGCGTCTGCCGCACGCCACTCATACGGTCACGGTCAGAATAGTTCCCCATTGGCAAATCTTCATCCACCACCTTTCGCCATACGCCAGGCCGAACTTCTGCCTCAAAGGTAACGCGTGTATCCATCTCATAGCTACGGTCATGATCCATCTCAGAATTTGACGGCAACTCAAGTGTCCTTACCCTAACGGGCTTCTCAAACCTAAAAATGCGCTCTTGAGCTGAAGGCTCCCGCGTTTCGTCTGGCACTAGCCACTTTCCCGTATCCCCTTCTGGCGTAGGGAACGCGATAACGCAAATATCACGATAGTCGCGCGCAGGGCTATCCGTCGCCTGCAGGGGTCGCGGCAAAATAGCACTAGTGCCGCGGCGCATAGCTGTACGCGAGTAGCAAAGATTGCGCATAGCCTTCTCAGGCGTAATCCAAGGTCCTCCGCTCATCGACCAACCTGGACAATTCTGCATCTTAAAGGTAAGCCCGAGTCGCTTACATTCTGCCCCCACATGTGCAACCATCCCATCCCAATCCTTACTCAGACAAGGGATTGGATTCGTCACGCCTGGCCAGTTCCAGGCCTTACCAAGCTGTCCATGGAAAAGATGAATGCCGCTAATCCCAGCCCCATGAATTGCCTCAAGGTCTGCCGTAAGTCCCTCTTTTGATACATTACCGCCGATAAGATGAAACCAGGTCTCGGGTCTATCAGATGCCGCGGGCATGGGGAATTGCATCTCACGAGCGAAACTCGCCACGCACAAAACACAAACCACCATAACCGCGGCAAATGCGCGGCACATATTAGGAGAATAAGATTTCACGTCCATGGAACATAAAGTTACCCCCGACAACATATTCCATCGCTGTCGGTGAGAATCGATCTTCAATTGAAAAATGCAAGTGCCCCGCGAGAATCGCCTTGAGAAGAGGCTCAGCCTTAAGCGCGGCAATCGGCTCTTTCATCTTCTGCATACTAAGTAATCTCCTTACTTTCATTATTGTTGAGTGTTATTATACCAGATCCCCCCCGACTTAGCAATCACAAAGAAGCCTGTTTCGCCTGAAGAGAACCGCGTCACTTCACGCGGAGAGAAAGCATTTTTCAATTGTCAAAGATCAAAGTGCCGCGGGCGAAGCGTTTCCGCTTCGCAACCTA
>CAVCAF010000030.1:0-17054 GCA_963600185.1 Azospirillum sp. 51_20
TCTTACGCGACCTCAAGACCGCCTATTCTCAACGCGCGGCACTCTATGCCCGCCGAGCTTCGCGGTAGCCCCTTTCAAAGGGGGCTCATTTTTGGTATAATGTTGGCAGTTAAACTAAAGGAATCGGTTCGTGAAAAAGTTGTACTTAGCAGGTTTAGTCTGTGCGTTTTGTGTAGCTCTCACGTCCTTTGCTCGTGCAGAGGCGGCGGGACGGGTTTTCTGGGACTTCCCGCGCCTTGGGAATTGCCATGAGGGCATGGCGTTTGCGGATGGTGTGACGGGCGTTCTCGTGTGGGGTGGCGGCGATGAGTTGCGCCTTACGGTGGGACGCGCTGATTTGTGGGATCACCGCGGGGGGTATCCGTGGACACCCGATCAGAGCTACACCAATATTGTCGCGCTGTGGCGTGCGGGTGAAAAAGAGGGACTCCTCTCGCTCTTCAAGAAGGAGACCCCGAAGGGCGAGCCGCGTAATCCGTATATGTTGCCACTCGGGCGCGTCGTTGTGAAGTTAGCGGGCGGGGAACTGAAGCGCGGCGAACTGGATGTACGGACGGGACTGGGCGTGATAGAACTCAAGGATGGACGCAAGGTGGAACTGGCGATGTCCAAGGAGTCGCGCACTTTCGCGGTGCGCTTTCCAGAAGGTCTCGCGTATTCCGTCGCGGCGATTCCCTCGATGGAGCAACCTATAGCCCGCGCGGCACTTGACCCGCTTGGTTTTACCGCGCCTACGAAGCGTGCGGATGGCTTTGATTGGCAACTCCCTGCCGACCCTTCGGTCTCGCTCGACTTTGCCGCGGTAGGGCGAGAACTCTCGGTAGCCACGCGCCGTGGCGACGCACCTCGCGCTAAGGCGGTAGCGTTCGAGATAGTAAAAGACGCGTCGTGCGCTTACTGGAAGCGGTTTTGGGCAGAAGGTGCGCGTGTAAACTTGCCTGACAGCGACCTACAGCGCGTCTTTGACTATGGCATGTATCGCTTTGGGGCGATGACGGACTCTGACGGCGTACCCGCGGGGTTGCAGGGCGCGTGGCTCGAAGATGATCGGCTCGTCCCGTGGAATGGCGACTATCACTTCAACATCAATGTGCAGGAGTGCTATGCGCCCGCTTTCCGTGGTGGGCATTTCAAGAACTTGAAGCCCTTGTTTAAGATGATTCTCTCGTGGCGTCCGCTTTTACGAGAGAATGCCCGTAAGTTCTGCGGCATTGCGGATGGCTACGTCTTGCCGCATTCGGTTGACGACCGCGGCATTTGTATTGGCGGTTTTTGGACGGGTACTATTGACCACGCGTCAACAGCGTGGATGGCTTCGTACATGTTCCGTTATGTGAAATATACGGGCGATGTCGCGTTTTTGCGTGAGTACGCCTATGACTTCATGAAGGGCGCGATGAATGTTTATCTCGCGATGATGGAAGATAAAGACGGGCATCTCGCGATTCCGCTAGGACCGAGTCCTGAATGGATGGGCGACGACTTTGCGCGTGCGGTAGGGCGCAATCCGAGTTTTCAATTGGCGGCGTGCCATCGCCTCGCGCAAGACCTCCTCGCCGCGGCGCGGTTACTGGGTGAGAAGCCCGATGCGCGCTGGACGGATGTTGAGGCGCGCTTGCCGCATTTCACGCTTGCCGCGTCCGCTGGCTCTGGGAAGGGCATTGGTATCTTTGAGGGGGTTGATTTAAGCGAGAGCCATCGCCACCACTCGCACATGGCGGGGGTTTATCCGTTTGATACAATCCCGCGCAGCAAGGGTGAGAACAAAGCGTTATTGGACGCGACCTATGCTAATTGGGTACTCCGCGGCACTGGGCTC
Organism: Azospirillum sp. 51_20; assembly: GCA_963600185.1. Lineage (GTDB taxonomy): Bacteria > Verrucomicrobiota > Kiritimatiellia > RFP12 > UBA1067 > UBA1067. The sequence goes on from CAVCAF010000030.1 coordinate 1,820, forward strand.
TGGTCGGGCTGGTGCGTGCCGTGGGCTTCTATCTTGCATACGGACGCTGGCAACGCGGTCGCGGCGGTTGGGATGCTTCGCGCATGGGACGCTTTCTACTGTGACGAGGGGCACGGCTCGCACCATAACGCGGTCTTTGATGGCTTCACGAACTTCCGGCATGGACGCGACATTATGCAGATGGACGGACAATGCGCGGCTGTCGCGGCAGTTTTGGAGCTGCTCGTGCATGAAGTCAATGGCGAGGTGCAGTTCTTTAGGGGTTGCCCAGAGTCTTGGAAAGAAGTCTCATTTGAGAATATTGCCCTCTCGGATGGGCGCCGCGTCTCGGGTCGCCGTCAGAATGGTGTCGTCACCCTAGAGGAGTAAAAAGGCGAAACTTGAAAAAGAGACTTGACGAAATCGCCATAATAGTGTAAAATATTAGGCAAATAATCGGAATTAGAAGAAATGTCAGTGTTCGGTAAAATAAGATCTCTGTTTTCAACAGACATCGGCATCGATTTAGGTACGGCGAATTCGCTCGTATACGCGAAGGATCGCGGCATTGTGCTACGTGAGCCTTCGGTTGTCGCTATTCAAGCGGGCTCTAAGCGGGTGCTCGCGGTGGGCGACGAGGCGAAACGCATGCTCGGGCGCACGCCTGGTAATATTATAGCTATTCGTCCAATGAAATCGGGCGTAATAGCCGACTTCGATATTACCGAGGCGATGATCGCGTACTTCATCCGTAAGGTCTGTCCGCATCGTTTCTACTCTAGTATGAAGTGGGCGCGTCCGCGGATGGTTATCGCGGTGCCGAGCGGTATTACCGAAGTTGAGAAGCGAGCGGTGGAAGACGCGGCGCAAAAGGCGGGCGCGGGCAAGGTGTTCCTCATTGAGGAGCCTATGGCCGCGGCGATTGGCGTCGGGCTACCCGTAAGCGAACCAGCGGGCTCAATGATTGTTGACATCGGCGGCGGTACGTGCGAAGTCGCGATTATTTCGCTCGCGGGCATCGTCCATAGCTATTCCGCGCGCCAAGCGGGCGGCGACGCGATGGATGAGTGCATTATGAAGTATGTGCAACGCGTCTATAACTTACTCATTGGCGAGCGCATGGCTGAGATGATCAAGATTGAAATCGGCAGCGCTTACCCAACGGGTGAGGAAAAGACGCTCGAAATCAAAGGTAGGGATATTGTCGCGGGGTTGCCGAAGACTCTTACGATAACTTCCGAAGAAATCCGAAACGCCCTCAAAGATCCTGTTGGGCAGATCGTGGACGCCGTACGCATTACGCTCGACAAGTGCGAGCCGGAACTGGCGGCGGATCTCGTCGATCGGGGTCTTGTGCTCTCGGGCGGCAGTTCGCAGTTGCGCGGACTCGACAAGCTCTTAATGGAACAAACGGGACTGCCCGTAACTATCGCCGAAGACCCCCTCTCGGCTGTTGCGGAAGGTACGGGCGTTGTGATGAACGAGCTGGATTTCCTCGCGAAGAACAAAAGCGAATCGTAAAGCCTTTGGCGAATCCATGCACGAGAAGTAGTGACGAAGGATTCGCGTAAATGAAAACGAATAGAACGGCTGTAATAACTGCGCTGGCGCTCGCCATCGTGGGGAGCGTCGTTCTCGCCGTTTTTCGTGAAGCCTCGATTGAGGGGGTGTATCCCGTCGAGCGGGCGCGGTGCGTCTTGAATAGGCATGTGTGGGCACGGATAAAAGGTGCGTTTAATGGAGCCATCTATGCGAGAGAGAACGCCCAACTTAAGCGGGAAATTGCCGCGCTCTCGATGACGCTCGGCGATAATGAGCGTCTAGAAGAGGAGAATGCCCATTTGCGCGAGGTGCTCGCGTATACGAAGCGCACGCCTGGTAAGTGGATTGCCGCGCCTGTACTCTCAGAAGGTGGCGCGGCGGCTTGTGCGCGTAAAACAATCCGTGTTGGCAAAGGCTCGCTCGCGGGTGTCGCCAAAGACCAAATTGTGCGCGTCCCCGAGGGGCTCGTAGGGCGGGTAGAGTCCGTCACGCCCCACACAGCGCAGATTTTGTTGATTACGGACCCTTCCTTAAAGGTGTCGTGCATGGTGGAAGGTGCCGCGAGTCGGGTTTTAGGTATTTTATCGGGCGGGACGGAAGAGATGCTCGTTTTGTCGCATATGACAACGGGGGTATCACTCGCGCCACGCGCACGCGTCTTAACATCGGGTCTTGGTGGGGTCTTCCCCGCTGGGATTGTGGTTGGAACATTTCTCTCAGATAAGCATAGTTCGGATGAATCGTCGCCGAGTATGCGCACGGGTGAAGTGCAGCCAGCCGTGGACTTCGCGGCATTGGAGGATGTCTTCATTCGTCATGAAAACTGAGTTTGCATTTCTGGCGTTTGCGATTGTCCTTCTCGTGCTTGGCGGCGCGGCTGAAGAGATGAGCCCCAATCTTTTGAGCGTAGGGCTACCGTTCCTCTTTTGCGCGGTCATTTGGTTCGCGATGCGTACGACGTATCTAGCGACATTCGTTTTTGCGCTCGCGGCGGGGACGATGGAAGACGCGCTCGCGGGGTTGCCGTTCGTTATGAGCACGAGTTATTTTGTGCTTTCCGCGGCGGTTGTGCGGCTCTTTCGGTTGCCTGTCGTTGTCGCGCCGCTCCTTTATCTAGGCTATCAATTTTGGTTGTGGCTCTGGGTCGCCGATTTGAATGGCAATCTCTTTACGCGCTCGCTGGTGGCGTTGCCGCTCGGGGCGGGTGTCGCGTTTTGCGTCTCTGAGTTGCTCGATTACATTACGCATGAAGGAGGTCTCTATGAGAAGTGAGGCTCTTTCTTCGCGTTTAGTGTGCGCTGTGACAGGCGGGTTAATTGTGCTCGGGTTCGTTGTCCTCGCCGTGAAGCTCAAGGTCGTCCAGCTCGAGCAGGCGGCACTTTATAAGGATAAGCAAGAAGCGCAATCAATACGAACCGTTTTGACGGCGGGGTGCCGCGGAGAGATTCTCGATTGCCAAGGGCGCGTGCTCGCGGCGAATGTCGGCTTGCGGCAAATTGTCGTGCGTCCCGAGGTGTTTCAGAAGAAGTCAACGGGCAATACAATTTCAAATATCGTCGCGGCGATTCAGCGTGCGGAGCAGGTTCTAGGGCGGCAGGCGGATGTCGCGCCGCGGGATGTCGCGCGGCATGTTAAGCAGGTTCTGGCGCTACCGTTTGTCGTGTGGAGCTCGGTTAGCGAGGAGGAACTCGCGCGATTTTATGAGCATGAGAAGGATCTCGTGGGATTTGCGTGCGAGGTCGAAGTCTCGCGGCATTATCCGTATGGGAGCTACGCGGCGCATTTAATTGGGCGCGTGGGGCGGGATAGTATCCGTGCCGTGACGGGTGAGCGGCGCGTTAACTTTGATGATCGCGAAATGCGTGGACGCGAGGGCATTGAGCGCTTTTATGATGGTTTCTTGCGTGGGCGACCCGGTACGAAGAATGTGCTTGTGGATGCGCGTGGCTTCGCCATAAATGAGTGGGTCGTTGTTGAGCCTAAGAAGGGGCCTGATTTACAATTGACCTTAGACATCGATATTCAAGGTGCTGTAGAAGAGGCGCTTAAGGGGCGCGTGGGAGCCTGCGTCGTTCTAGACGCTGAGACGGGCGATGTGCTCGCCGCGGCGAGTGCGCCTACCTACAATCTTAATGATTGCGTCCCTGTCTTTACTGCCGAATATTATCAGGCGTTGAAGAATGATAAGGCGAAGCCCTTACTTAATCGCGCTATTGTTGGACAGTATCCGCCTGGCTCAACCTTTAAGCCCATTTGTGCCCTCGCGGGACTTGAGAAGGATTGGGCGGCAGATAAGATTTATGAATGTACGGGCGCATATGTCTTAGGTAAGATGCATATTCGTTGCACGGCGCGGTGGGGACACGGCTACTTGGATATCCGCGACGCATTAAAGAAAAGTTGCAATCCGTTCTTCTGCAATCTCGGGTTGCAAACGGGCACGAACGCACTTTGTGCGACGGCGCGGACTTTTGGGTTAGGCTCGGGTACGGGCATAGACTTCCCCTCTGACGCGGCAGGGGTCGTGCCAGACGCGAATTGGAAGCGTACGCACTATAATGAGGCGTGGTTCATGGGCGACTTAGCCCAGATGTCTATTGGGCAAGGCATGCTGCTCGTCTCGCCCTTGCAAATGGCGCGGGTGGTGGGCGCGATTGGTACGGGTTATCTCGTAACGCCGCATATCAAGGCGAATTCACCTGTTGAGGCGCACAAGTTGCCGTTTAAGGAAGCGAATCTGAAGGTGGTGCGTGAAGGTATGCGCCGCGTTGTGGACGGTGGCACGGGTCGCCGCGGTGGCGAGGGCGTGGAAGCGTTTGTAATTGGTAAGACGGGCACGGCGGAAGTTGGTTCCGTTAGTAATCGCCGTAAGCATACTTGGTTTATTGCGTACGCTGAGGCGAATGAACTTACATCTAAACTTACGGCTTTATCGCGGCGTGTCGCTATCGCGATGGTCATTGAGCGCGGCGAATCGGGTGGTGGCACGACAGCACCCCTTGTGGCGCATGTTCTCAAGCGCATTTATAACGCGAAGGAGGCTCCGTTATGAAACTTCGCGTGCGTGACTTTAGCTTCGTCTCGTTCTTTACCATGCTCGTTCTCGTTGCGCTGGGCATTATCGCTATTGCTTCAGCGGGCGGTGCGCGAGGAGGTGCATTCGCGACCATGTGGCAAGCGACACTCGCGACTTCAATCTTTGGGCTCGTCCTCTACTTCGTCCTCGCGTTCATTGATTATCGCGTCATTCTTGATTTTCTCGCCTTGCCTGCCTACATTTTCGCGCTTCTCGCGTTAATCGCGGTTTTGGTCTTCGGCTCAACAATTTATGGCGGACGCCGTTGGCTTTGGTTCTTCCAGCCGAGCGAGATTTCGAAGCTCTGCATTATCCTTTTTATTGCGCAGTTCTTTGGGCGACTTGGTGAACGCTTTAAGGGACAATTTGGGCTACGCGGCTTTCTCGTCGCGAGTGTCCTCGCGGGAGTGCCGTGCTTGCTGATTTTAATGGAGCCTGACTTAGGGACGGCGCTTACACTCGTGCCCGCGCTGACGATTATGCTGTTGACGGCGGGCGTTTGGCGAAAGGGCATTTTGCTAATGCTCATCGTGGGCGGACTCGTTTCCGCGCTAATTCTAGGTTCCGTCTATGAGGCGGAGAAGCCTGGCGTGCCCGCTCAGAAGCGTGAGGCGATTCTAAAGTATGTGCCACTTAAGACGCACCAAGTCGCGCGCATAAAAACCTTTCTCTTCCCCGGGGAAGATCCGCGCGGTGCTGGGTACAATCTCGCGCAGGCGAAGATTTCAATTGGTACGGGCGGTTTTCTCGGTAAGGGCATTGGCAAGGGCGAGAATAATCGCTTGAAGAACTTGCCGCCTTCCGTTTCAATGAACGACTTTATCTTTTGCGTTTGGGCTGAAGAGACGGGCTTCTTGGGTTCGTTAATCTTGTTGACGCTTTTTATGATCGTGAGTCTCGCGGGAGTCGTAATCGCATATCGTGCGGTTGATTTGCGTGGGCGGCTCGTCGCAATTGGTATTTCTTCGCTTATATTCGTTCATGTCTACATTAATGTGGGCATGGCGATTGGGCTCGTCCCTATCACGGGGCTACCCCTACCTTTCATTTCATCAGGGCGCACATTTTTGGTGACGGTAATGTGCGGACTTGGCATTATTCAAAGCATATCGTTACACAACAATGAGGAGTTGGCATGAATCTATTTGGTTGGTTGAAGCGTTCTAAAATGAAACGCGAGATCATAATAAATGTGGAAAAACTAGAAACGCGCGTGGCGGTTCTAGAAAATGGGCGCCTTGAGGAGTTCATGGTGGAACATCCCGAGGAAGAGCGCCTCGTGGGCAGTGTCTTTAAGGGGCGCATCCAGAACCTTGAGAACGACCTGCAGGCGGCGTTTGTGGATATTGGGCTTAAGAAGAACGCGTTCCTTCACTATTGGGATATTATGCCTGACGAAGAGGCGCTCCTTGACGAAGATGATTCGCCGCGCACGAAGGGACGCAAGGCTTCGCGTCTCTCGGATGCTGAAATTGCGAAGCGCTTTCCCCCGGGGAGCGAGATTGTGGTTCAGGTCACGAAAGGACCTATCTCGACGAAAGGACCCCGCGTTGTCGCGAACCTCTCAATCCCTGGACGCTACTTGGTGATGATGCCAGGCGCGAAAGATTCGCGCGGCGCTTCCTTGCGCGGCGTTTCTAAGAAGATTGGGGACGCGAAAGAGCGCGTGCGCCTTAAACAGATACTTGATCGCTTGCCGCTCCCCGAGAATGTGGGCGTTGTGGTTCGTACGGCGGGCATGGGGGCGACGGCACGCGCTTTTGCTCGCGACTTGCGCAACCTAGTTTCCATCTGGAACGAAATGCAAGGGAACATCCGTAACTTGCGCACCCCTTGCTGTATCTTTCAGGAGCCTGACCTTTGCGAGCGCGTCGTGCGCGATTGGTTGACGGAAGATGTGGACGCGATTGTTATTGACGACGCGAAGAGCTTTGATAATATGCGCGAGATAACCTCCCGCATTTCGCGCCGCGCTAAAGCGAAGATTCGCCGTTATGATGGCGACGCGAATATCTTTGACCATTACGGCTTAGACCGCCAATTGAGTGAGGCTTTTGCGCGTAAAGTGCCGCTAAAGTCTGGTGGCTACCTCGTGATTGACGAGACCGAGGCGCTTATTGCCGTTGATGTGAACACGGGGCACTATAAAGGCAATGGCTCTCAGGAAGATGCCATTCTTGAGGTGAACTTGCAAGCCGTGGATGAGGTCGCGCGGCAATTGCGCTTGCGTAATATTGGCGGCTTGGTGGTTTTGGACTTAATTGATATGAAGAGCCGCAAGCACCAGAAGCAAGTTTGGCGCGCGTTGAAAGAGGCGCTTCGCCGCGATCGGGCACGGACGAATGTCCTTGAAATTAGCGAGCTTGGGCTACTTGAGATGTCACGTCAGCGTCAGGATCAGTCCATTCTCTCGCAGTTGACCTCAACCTGTCCCTATTGCCAAGGGCGCGGCTTAGTAAAGAGTCCACTCGCGATTTCAATTGAGATTCAGCGTCGTCTTATAACGCTTCTTAAGAAGGCTTCTTCTACGAATAAGCCATTTGAGCCCAAGATTGTTATCTCCCCGCAGGTTATGCAGCGCCTGCGCACAGAAGACGCGGCAATTCTCGCGGGCATTCAGAAAGAATATAATACACGCTTAACTTTCGTCTCGGAGTTACACCGCCATCCCGAGGCATTTTCTATCCTAGACGCGGCAACCTCGCAAGTTCTGTATTCACAAACATGAAAATGAAACCTTATCTATTTGTAGTGCTTCTTGCGCTTGGGCTCGTTTCACACGCGGCGGATGCCCCCGCGCCACTTGTGTGGACGGATGAGTCGAAGTCGCGCATGGCGGTAAGTGCCGAGAAACTTGCCGCGGATCGTGAGACGGGTGCCTTTACGGCGACGGGGAATGTCCGCGTCATTTCGTGGCCATTCGAGCTTATCTCCGATAGCGTTACGCGCGATGAGAAGGGACTGCTGAAGTTTGCGGATCCTTCGAGCATAACTTCGTGCACAAATGAATGGGAGCATTTACATTGGCGCATTTATGGTGAGTTTAAGTACGCGACCGATGATTATGTGCTTATTCGTAATGTTAAGGCGCGGCTATTTGATGTCCCCGTCTTTTGGTTGCCGATCTGGTATTATCCGCTTGAGACGGACTATGGCTGGCGCGTGATGCCAGGCTATACGAGTCGGTGGGGCGCGTATGTAATGACGAAGTATGTCTATAAGATCGCGGGTAGCTTTGAGGAGGGCGCGTGGGGACTTGGCGCGAATACGCGTGTTGATTTGCGTAAGGAAAATGGCATTGGCCTAGGGCAGACCTTTGATTGGCTACTGGGTCCATTTGGACGCGGCAAGTTTAAGGTTTACTATGCGCCTGATGAGGACTACGATAGGTATTCGCGGCACTGGTCGGATGAGAACCGTTGGAATTATCAGAACTGGGGCAGTACGGTTGACCGTGATCGCTACGCGTTAACGCTTACCCATCGTTGGGAGCCAACCGAACGCGATGTTGTAAGAGTGGACGCGGCATATTTGAGTGACTCCTATATACAGCAGGACTTCTTAAGACCGAAACTCTTCGGCATTAAGAATGATTTGACGCTGATGAATTCGAGCGAAATGGCGTGGGAGCATATCGAGATGCTCATGAGTTTCGGCGTGAATATCTCAGGTCCGCTGAATGACTTCTATTCGGGCGTTTCGCGCCTGCCCGAGGCGTATTTTGATATGAACCCGACATCCGTCTTTGGGTTGCCGCTTATCTATGAATCGTCCTCCCGCATTGGGTGGCTCGATCGGCAAGCGGCGAAACTTGGTACGGCTCAGACGGCGCTACCTTTCCGTTATAATCCAGGTCCCTGGGCGGACTATCAGGCATTGCGTGTAGATACCTACCACCGCGTATCCTGGCCATTTAAGGTGGCGGATTTGCTTTCTATCGTGCCTCGCGTCGCTTATCGCGGTACTTTCTGGAATGCGTCGGGCGAGACTTGGGATTCACGGTCGCGGACGACGCGTAATGATGATAATGTCTATCGCTCCATTATTGAAGGCGGCGTGACGCTTTCTATGCGGGGGCGCGCTGACTTTGGCGACTGGTCTCATACAATCGAGCCCTATCTTGATGTGCTCGTGCAGGATGCATCCTATTCGGGACTCTCACGCGGTTCGCGTCCACTTCAGTTTGATGTAGTTGATGGTAGCTTTGATTGGCTTGACCAGTTTGGGTCGCGCAGTCGTAGCTTGCCCTACTCGTGGTATGGCGCGACACTCGGGCTTCGCAATACATTCTATAAGAAGGATGAGACGGGTTATCGTCGTCCCGTTTTCGACTTTGACCTTTATACACGGATGCAGTTTAACGACACGCATTGGACGGCTGGTAACGCCTATCATCGCCTCTCAAAAGATCCTGAAGACCCGAATTATGGCGGCGACGGCGATGTCGTTTATGTGCCAGGTTTTCGGACGCGCTGGATGCCTTCCACGAAAACGCAGTTCGCGGCTTGTGCGGAGTGGAATGGCGAGGATGATACACTCGCCTACGGTGCACTTTCTTGGCGGCAACGCGTAACGGATAAGATCGGCTTTGAGTTGACCTATACGCGGCGCGATAATCGTTGGTGGGACTACTCCTCCTCGGATACGACCTATACCTACGCGGATTACTTCAACTGGACGAAGCTTTCGTACTTGCAACTCTCGCTTGACTATGATGTTTGTGACTTCTTCGCGTGGGGTCCGTATATCTCCTATGACTGCGACATTGATGAGCTCGATGAAATTGGGGGCTGGTTTGACCTGCGTACGGACTGCCTCGGCTTTCGTTTTTACGCGAGCCATCAAAACTCTTATCGGCGTGTGGACGGTTCAAAGTACCTCGCCGACAACCGTTTTGGATTCTTTATCTACCTAAGAGCCTTTGGCCCTCTCGCGGCAACACCCCTCGGAGAATAACTAAACCTTATGCGTAAGCCGCGTCAGTCCGCAGTCGAAAGACTTGAGAAATATCTCGTGAAGGTCATTCAGGAGAAGGGGGCTGATCGTGATGTGTCGGACGGGATGCGCACGCTACTTAAGGTGCTTAAGGTTCTGAGTTATGGCTTCGCGGCAGTTGTGGCGATACGCTACTTCTTTTATCGCATAGGGCTTCTGCGGCGCTTCCCACTAGGCATTCAGGTTATTTCGATAGGCAATGTGACGGCGGGGGGCACGGGTAAAACGCCTGTGACGGAACTTTTCGCACGGACTCTCGCGACGGAAGGGCGGCGGGTAGCCATACTTTCCCGCGGCTATCGGCGTAAGGAGCGTCCGTTTTGGCAACGCGTGTGGGCGCAGTCCGTTACGCCGCCCCTAGTGGTTTCGGATGGGCGCCGCGTTTTGCTGGATGCGGCGACGGGGGGCGACGAACCTTATATGCTCGCGTCTAATTTGCCGGGGGTGGCAGTTGTGGTTGATCGCGACCGGGTAAAGGCGGGACGCTGGGCAGTTAAGCGTCTTGGCTGTGATACGCTTATTTTAGACGATGGCTTTCAATATCAACGCCTGAAGCATACGATTGAGGTGGTGCTCGTGGACGCGACCAATCCCTTCGGCAATGGGAATATGCTCCCGCGCGGCATTTTGCGCGAGCCCTGCCGCCATTTGAAGCGGGCGGATATTATCTTTCTTACGAAGTGTTGGGGCGATACAACCGAAGTGACGCGGGAGATTCGCCAGTATAATACGAAAGCGGAAATTGTGGAGTGCCGCCATACGCCGAAGCTTTTGCGCGATGTATGGAGCCGTGAGGAGCTTCCGCTTGAATGGCTAAAAGGCAAGACCCTTTGCACCCTCTCGGGCATAGCTTCGCCGCGGGGATTTGAGGACTCACTCCGCCATATGGGCGCGAAGGTTGTTTGGTGTGAGCGTTATGCCGACCACCACCGCTATGACCCAAGCGAGATACTCTATGCCCTAAATCGCACGGCGGACATTGGGGCGCAGGCACTGGTGACGACAGAGAAGGATGCCGTCCGTTTTCCGCGCTTTGAGACGACCCCTGTAAAGTGCCTCTACCTAAGAATCGCGATTGACATCCTTAAGGGGCAAGACTATTTTAAGCGTATTATTAACCGCATATGTTATTACGATCATGGCAGTAAGCATTGAATATGAAACGCGCATTGGTGGAACAATCATTGGCATAGATGAGGCTGGGCGCGGCCCTCTCGTGGGGGGCGTATATGCTACGGCACTTACGGTGCCGCATGAGATGTTGCCCGACTTATTGGCGGGGCCTTGGCGCGAAGTGGATGACTCCAAGAAAATGCCCGAGAAGAAGCGCAATGAACTCGTGAAGATTATTACGGGGACGCCTGGCTGCATGTGGTCCGTCGCGAGTGCTTCGGCGAAGGAAATTGATGAGCTGAATATTCTTAGGGCGACTCACCTCGCCATGCGCCGCGCGGCGGAGGGTCTTATGGCTAAGATGGGGGACGCGGCGAAAGAGGCGCATATTCTTGTGGACGGACTCCCTGTAAACGGTCTGCCCCTCCCCTCAAAGAATATTATTAAGGGAGACGGGATTTCGCTTCTTATCGCGGCGGCTTCAATAATTGCGAAAGCGACGCGTGATGAAGATTGCCGTCGGCTTGATAAGCTTTATCCAGGCTATGGCTTTGCGAAACATAAGGGCTACCCGACGGCGTCACATTTAAAGGCACTCTCTATCTTAGGTCCTTGCCCCGAACATCGCATGACTTTCGCGCCAGTAATTAAGGCGAATTCGGCGACTTTTCGCTTCTAAAAAGCACATAGGCTGAGCCTATGGCAAAGTGCGTCGACTTCCGAATAGCATTGCGGCACGAAAAATGGTACAATATTACGCGTTGACCCCGCTGGTGGGGTCTGAAATTGAAGGAGTCGATGACTATGAGCGACAACGAAAAGAAATTACACGCCGAGACCCTGGCGATTCACGCGGGGTGGAACGGCGACCCGGCGACGGATGCCTGCGCGGTACCTGTTTACCGCACGACCGCCTACAACTTTAAGAGCGCCCAAGATGGTGCGGATCGCTTCGCACTTAAGAAAGCGGCGAATATCTACGCGCGGCTAATGAATCCGACGGAAGATGTCCTTGAGAAGCGTCTCGCGGCACTTGAAGGGGGGGCGGCGGCTATTACGGTTGCCTCGGGCACCGCAGCAATTTACTTCACCGTCCTTAATATTGCCGCGACGGGAGACGAGTTTGTCTCGGCTTCTAACCTCTATGGCGGAACTTACACCCAGTTTGATGTTATTCTGCCTCAGTCTAGTAACATCCATGCCCGCTATGTGAAGGTAAATGACTTCGCGGCGACGGAAGCGGCGATTAACGCGAAAACGCGCTTCATCTATATAGAGACGATTGGCAACCCCGCTCTTGATGTCGCTGACATTGAGCAATATGCCGCGATTGCCCACCGTCATAACTTGCCGCTCGTTGTGGACGCTACCTTCTCGACCCCGATACTTGAGCAACCCATTAAGTATGGCGCGGATATTGTTATCCATTCCCTTTCTAAATGGATTGGCGGACACGGTACGGGCATCGGTGGCGCGGTAATTGACGCGGGCACCTTTGATTGGACGGATAAGAAGTTTTCCCTCTACAACGAGCCTGACCACGGCTATCATGGTGCGGTTTGGTCTCAGCTCGCGGGTAAACTCGCGTTCATTACGCGCTTCCGCACGGTGCCCCTGCGCAACCTAGGTCCGACCCTCTCGCCAGACGCGAACTGGATCTTTCTGCAAGGCGTGGAGTCGCTTCCACTTCGGGCGGCGCGGCACTCCGAGAATGCGCTCGCGGTCGCGAAATACCTGAAGAACCATCCGAAAGTGGCGTGGGTGCGGTATCCGGGATTGGACGGCGACCCCTCGCACGAACTTGCCAAGAAGTACCTGCCCAATGGTGCGGGCGGAATGGTTGTCTTTGGTGTGAAGGGCGGCGTTAAGGAAGGCATTACGGTTGTGGATAGCCTAAAGCTCTTTACGCAACTCGCGAATGTGGGCGACGCGCGATCCCTCTCGGTGCATCCTGCTTCGTCGACGCACTCCCAGTTGACGGAAGAACAGCAGCGTGCCGCGGGGCTACCGCCAGAACTTATCCGTCTTTCGATAGGGCTAGAGCATATCGATGACATCATTGAAGATCTTGAACAGGCTCTCGCGCGCATCTAACGCGGCGGAGTAAAACATAAAGGAAAGTAAGAAAGGATCCTAACAATGGCAACAATAGCTAAATCTATCCTCGAGAAGATCGGTAACACGCCGCTCGTAGAGGTTTCGAATAAACTTAACCAAGGCGGGGCGCGTGTGCTCGCTAAGGTGGAATATTTCAATCCGGGCGGCAGTGTGAAAGACCGCATTGCCCTCGCGATGATTGAAGCCGCCGAGAAAGCGGGCGTACTTAAGCCGGGCGCGACAATTGTGGAGCCGACGAGTGGCAACACGGGTGTTGGGCTCGCGCTTGTGAGTGCGGTTAAAGGGTATCACCTTATCTTGACGATGCCCGATACGATGTCCATTGAGCGGCGCAAACTCGCCGCGGCATATGGTGCGGAAATTGTCCTTACGCCTGGCGCGAATGGCATGAAAGGTGCAATCGCTAAGGCGGAAGAATTGAAGGCGGAGAAGGGCGCGGTTATCTTACAGCAGTTTGAGAATCCCGCGAACCCTGAGCGGCACTACCACACGACAGGCCCAGAGATCTGGGCGGATACGGACGGCAAGGTGGACGCGTTTGTAGCAGGTGTTGGTACAGGCGGCACCCTCTCGGGTGTCGGGAAGTACCTGCGCGAACAGAATCCCGCCGTTGGTATCTACGCGGTTGAACCCGATACAAGCCCCGTCCTTTCGCAGGGCAAGGCGGGTCCCCATAAGATACAGGGCATCGGCGCGGGGTTTGTCCCGAAGACCTTGGATACTTCGCTTATTACGAAGGTGATCACGGTCTCGGCGGAAAATGCGGGCGCGACGGCGCGTGCCGCGGCGGCGAAGGATGGACTCTTAGTAGGGATCTCCTCGGGCGCGGCACTTTGGGCGGCGCTTGAACTCGCGAAAGACCCTGCCTACGCGGGCAAGACGATTGTCGCGCTTTTGCCGGATACTGGCGAGCGGTATCTCTCGACTTGGCTCTTTAATTGATTTACCCTCCTCATCGGCGCACCCTCTGTTTAATGGGGGTGCGCTTTTCATTTGCGCGGCAGATGAAAGTATGGGGTGCACAAGTGCCGCGGAATATGATATAATATAGGCGTTTTCCAATAACAAAGGATACACAAAATGAAGATTAAGTTCGGTAAAGTTACTGAGAACATCACGACGCGCAAAGAGTTCCCGCTCAAGAAAGCGCAGCAAGTCCTGAAAGGCAAGACGGTTGCCGTTCTTGGCTACGGCATTCAAGGCCCTGGACAGGCGCTCAATATGCGCGATAATGGTATTAAGGTTATTGTTGGTCAGCGTAAGAACACGAAGGCGAACAGCTCGTGGATGCGCGCGAAGAAGGATGGCTGGGTTGAAGGTAAGACGCTTTTCTCGCTGGAAGAAGCCGCGCAGAAGGGCGACATCATTATGATGCTCGTGTCGGATGGTTCCCTCCCGCAGGTCTGGGAGAAGATTGCTAAGTTCGTCACCCCTGGCAAGTACCTCTACTTCTCGCATGGTTTCGGCTATGTCTACAATAAGCTCACGGGCGTGAAGCCGGCTAAAGGTGTTGGCGTTGTGATGGTTGCCCCGAAGGGTTCGGGCACGAGCGTGCGCCGCAACTTCCTCTCGGGCGCGGGTATCAATAGCTCGTTCGCGTTTGAGCCCAACGGCATGAAGGCGAAGGATGTTGAAGAAGTGACGAAGGCGATCGGCATCGCGGTTGGCTCGGGCTACCTCTTCCCCACGACTTTCCAGAACGAAGTGACGAGCGACCTCGTCGGCGAGCGCGGCATTTTGATGGGTGCTCTCGCGGGCGTTATGGAAGCGCAGTACGAGACCTTGCGTGCGAACGGACACTCTCCGTCGGAAGCGTTCAATGAAACATGCGAAGAGCTCACCCAGTCGCTCATCCGTCTCGTGGACGAGAATGGTATGGACTGGATGTACGGCAACTGCTCGCAGACGGCGCAACATGGTGCGCTTAAGTGGCGCCCGATCTTCAAGAAGGCGACGTTGCCTGTCTTCAAGAAGCTCTACACGAGCGTGAAGACGATGAAGGAAGCGAAGGAAGTTATCCGTGACACCGGTTGCGCGGACTACAAGGAGAAGATGCTCGCTAAGCTCGAAGACCTCCACAACCACGAAATGTGGCAGGCGGGCGCGGCAGTTCGCTCACTGCGTCCGCATGAAGCGGCGAAGGGCAATGCGGGATCCGCTGGTTGGGGCGGACGCAAGGTCGTCAAGTAATTTTGTGACTATCCGCAAGGATAAGATCACGCCTGACCCTAAATAGGGTCTATGTTAAGAAACATCTGTAAAAGGATGTTATCTTGTACCCCCTCGAAAGAGGGGGTTTTTATTTTGTCACCTTCTAATTCTCAATTTTACATTTTCAATTGTCAAAGATCAAAGTCTAACGCTCTGGGGCGCAGTGCGTCCAAGGCGTTAGGTTACGGCGCGGAAACGCGC
>CAVCAF010000031.1:0-17045 GCA_963600185.1 Azospirillum sp. 51_20
AACAGTACAAGGGGTTAACTTACCTCTTTACTTTGATCTTTGACAATTGAATTTTCAAGCTGTGCGCTTACAAGGAGTGCAGGGTTTGGCGGTGGGCGTCTAGTTCCGTCACGGTGAGTGGCGCAAGCCCCTTCTTGCGCAGATAACGGACGGCACGCAGATACGCGACACGCGAATCGGGGTCCTCTGCACGCTCAAGTGCCGCGGCATTTTGGCGTGTTAAGAAGTCATTCTCCCAACTGCCGTCCGCACGCTGTGCGGCGACAATCGTCTTGAGAGCCTCCTCCGTCGACGCATAGGCTATTGTGTAAATGCGCGGCGCGGCACCTTTTCTGTTAGCTACGCTTGGCGTAAAGACGACTGCCATCCCGAGCACGATAACGAGAACTGCCGCGGCGAGAAAGCCGACCTTCCAAAGGGGCAAACGCCAGACGGACACCTTCTCAGGCTCAAATGGTGCTTTCATCTCCTCCACGAGGCGGTGATATTCAGGTCCCAACTCAGCCAATGTCGCTTGTAAATCTTTATTCATGCATAATCTCCTTTAGTTTTCGCAAAGCATTAAACATGCGTGACTTAACCGTTCCCTCGGGGATGGATAGAATCCGCGCGACTTCCGCATAAGGCAAATCTTGAAAGATGCCAAGTTCCACAACCTCACGGTGACACTCCGAGAGCTGTGCGACAGCCCAACGGACATCATCCTTAGTACAAGGGTCGGAAGTGAGTCGCGGCGGACGCTCGGACTCATACTTCTTCTCGCGCCTTTCGCGGCGAATCGTCTTACGCAGTGCGTCAATTCGGACTTGCCGCGCCATAATGAATAGAAATGTCGATAATTTCGCCGTTTCCTGATAGGTACGGCGATATTTCCACAGTCTAATGTAAGTTTCTTGAACATAATCCTGACTCCAATGATATGAAACGCCAAGGCGCCAGAAAAAGTTCATTAAATTTTTCTCATATTGCCGTGCATTTTCCATGAGGGCAATATCTTCGGGCGTGACATCCTCAACAGGTGGGGGTTCAGGGAGCGAAAAGGCGGAATCAAGAGGCGGCAGGTCATCCGCCCCAAAAGGCAAATCGTCCTCAAACTCCGTGTTCATTATTCGCCGCGCTAGGCGAGGACATCCTGCAAAACGCCTGCCAGCTGCGCTTTCACAACCTTCATAGAAAGTTCGCGCTCAAAAAAGTTCCGCGCTTCGGCAAAATAATCGTCGCGCTTCGTCGCCCAATTGGCGCGGTACGCCTCAACTGCCGCGACAAGTGCCGCGCTGTCGCCGGGTGGGATGAACTTAATGGCGGGCGACTCCGCCGCGCTCGGCGGGTAGCCCGTGCAATATTCATTTATGGTTGGGCGTGCACACGCCATGCACTCATAAACCTTATTGCCAATCACCCGCGCCGCTTTGGGGGTCGTGCCAAATACACCCAAGACTACATCATGCTCACAAATGACGCGCGGCACTTCCACATAAGGGACTTTCTCTAAGAAACGGACATTCTTTAGTCCCGCCGCCTTCGCTTCCGTCGCGGCTTTATAGGCACCCCAGCCAAGGAAGTCCCACTGAATGGGCAAGTCTTGGGTTTGCCGCGCCGCCTCCACGATGACTTCCGTACCATGTAAGGGCAAATACGCGCCATGATAAAGGACATGAAAGAGTCCGTCCGCAGGTGGCAGAATATTGGGTTGGGGCTTAAAGACCTGCTCATCCGTCCCCGTGAAAAGCGTGCGTAACTTCGTGCGCGGCACATGCAGGGCTTCCGCACAGAAGTCCACATGGCAACTCGTATCCCATGTAATAAGGTCGGGTAGGCTCATTAAATGACGCTCCCACGCGAGCAAGTACCGCGCGCGGCGCTCTTCGGCGCGCCACTTCTTTTGCTCAAGCACCTTCTTGTCCCACGCGGAAATCATCGGGTCAAAAACGACACGAATGCCGCGGCGGTGTGCCCAACGGCAGGCGGCGGCTATGTCGCGTTGCCGCGCGACAGGCACCCAAACAAGATCGGGGTGAGAACGCAAGCCGCGTAGCACGGCTTCTACATCCCCCAAGCGCGGCCATACTTTCACTTTAAAAAGCTCAACTTCCCAGCCAAGCTCTTTAAAGAGCGCTATGTACACGCGATTGCGCGAGTAGTTTTCGTCAAAGCGTCCCCACCACAGAACTTTCACAGTGTCGCCTCTTACTTCTTAAGAAAGACTTCGATAACAGGAATCTCAACATTCGGCTTTTTAATCGGCAGAATGATGTTATCTACGCGACCAAGGTTGCCGCCCTGCGAATGCTGAATATCCGCACCCTTGCGCAGACGCAATTCCGAGCCGTCGTGCAAAAATTGCACATAGTCAATCTTATCCGCGAACGCGATTGGGAGCGCCCCCATTGGATAATTCACGAGGTGGATGTAAAGGCGATTAAGCTCGGGATTGTAGGTAAGAAGCGAGTCCGTTGGTGTCTTGAATGCCTCAGGTGCCGCGGTGCAACCATAGATTGCGCGGCTATTCGCGTGCATCCACTCCCCAATCGCCGCGAGACGATCATTCGCGCGCCAATCAAACTCGCCGCGCGCGGTAGGGCCTACATTGAGAATGAGGTTGCCACCAAAGGCGACGGAATTGATGAGAAGCTCGATGAGCTGATGCGGGCTCTTCCAAGTCTCTTCATCACGATAATAGCCCCACGAACCCGAGAAGGTTTGGCAAGTTTCCCACGGTGCCTTCTTACCGTCCACAGTCGGCCATTGCGTTACGCGGCACTGCTCGGGTGTGACGAAGTCCCAGCCATCCTCAGTATCCATAAGGTCAAGGCGGCTATCAACGAGTATCTGCGGCTGAAGTTCGCGCGTCATCTTTAAGAGCTCCACTGATTCCCAGTGCTTCCAGTTCTTGCCGTACTTCTCCTTAACGGTGTAATCATACCAGATAATATCAATCTTGCCATACTGCGTCAAGAGTTCCCGAATCTGCTCGTACATATAGTTGCGATAACGATTCCAGTCGCGTCCCTCATTTACCTTCGCGTAGGTCTCATCCGTAAAAGTCGCGGGGCGCTCGGGGTGCGTCGCGTCAATGAGGTAATCGGGGTGTGACCAATCCTTAATGGAGAAATAAAGCCCGACACGAAGTCCTTCCGCGCGCGCGGCTTCCACAAACTCCCGCACCAAATCGCGCTTAAAGGGTGTATTCGTGATCTTGTAGTCCGTCGTCTTCGTATCCCACATGCAGAAGCCCTCATGGTGCTTCGCGGTAAGAACCATATACTTCATGCCCGCCTTCTTCGCGGCACGCGCCCACGCCTTCGCGTCGTAGAGATCGGGATTAAAGCGTGGCATATAACGCGCACGATATTGCGCGTAGGGTGTCTTCTCAAAGGACTGCACCCACTCGTGACGCGCAGGCACCGCGTAAAGTCCGAAGTGGATGAACATGCCGAACCGGTCATGCGTCCACCACGCGCGGCGGGCATCACGCTGTTCGACTGTCTCATGGAAGATGCTCTTAGGTGGCGTCGGACGCTCCTTCAGAGCATCAAATGCGGACGCATTTAAGGCAACAGCGACGCTTGCCGCGGCAAGCACAACAGAGTTTGACATTATTTTCATTCTATTATTATAGCGTATTATCACTTAAAAAGTCAATCTAAATCGGCAATCGCTCGCATTAAGGTATCCGCGGCATTTTGCCAAGTAAAGTCCCGCGCTATCCATTCGCGCCCCCGCTCACCCATCGCGGCACATTCCGCGGCAGGTGTCGCCACGAATGCTTCTAGCGCTCGCCTAAGCGCGGCAACTTGCGCCGTACGCGCCGCCTTACCTTCCGCACGAAACCCCCGCACATACCAGCCGCACCTATTCGGCTCAACTTGCGCCCAGGGGGTCGCGTCCGTCACAATAACGGGCTTACCATGCGCGAGGGCTTCGGCAACGACAAGTCCATAGTTCTCCGAGAGGGACGGCAAGCAGAGCGCGTCACATGCGGCGAAGTGCGCTTCCTTCTCTTCTCCAAAGACCGCACTTTGGCAATCTAGCTCTATTGGGAGGCCCTTCGCGGCTTCCTCTAAAAGAGCGAGTCCTTTAAGCGGATGCCGCCGCCCGAGATAGAGAAGGCGCTTTTGAGCGGGCTCTTCCTTTGGCGCAGACGGTGCGCGCAGCGATACATCCTCTCCTGGAGGGATAACCACAATGCGCTTAACGCGCGGCTCAAAGGCACGAATCCAAGCCGCTTCTTCTGGGGATGTCGCCTGCACGAGCGCGGCGCGGCGTAAGCACCAGCGATCAACGGGAGAAGCAAGGCGCTTCTTCCACGCGTGATACTTTAGCCGCACGGGGTCATAAGAACCTGAAGGTGTGATGATTAGGCGCTTATGAAAAAGGATGGCGCACGCGACACCTGCCCACACGGGAAAAGTCCATGAACCGTGAACCTGCACAAGATCTGCCGCGGCAATTACGCGCGGCGCGTAGCGTACGAGCCGCACTTCATGCCCAAGCGCTTCCTGTGCTCGCGCGAATCCTCTCGCTAGAACGGCTATGCCATTCCAGGGCTCTTGACCCGCGAGCACATGAACGATTCTCATTGCGCTTTAGTGCGCGAGAAGTTCCGTAATAATAGCCGTCGCTTCGGCGGGGGCAACAATGCGCGTCGCCGACTTATCCTCATCGCGGCGTTTAATTTCAACCCCGCCCTTCTCGAGTCCCTTCGCGCCTACGACAACGCGTACGGGGAAGCCGATTAAATCCGCGTCCTTAAACTTAACGCCAGGTCTTTCAGCGCGGTCATCGACGAGGACATCCACGCCCTTCGCTTCCAGCTCCGTCTCAAGGTCATAGGCAATCTTCGCGACATTCTCTTGGTCGGGGTCGAGTAGTTCAATGCAAACTTGATAGGGCGCGACTGCCGCGGGCCAAATAATGCCGTCCTTATCGTGGCTTTGCTCAATAACCGCCTGCACCGTGCGCGAAACGCCAATGCCGTAGCACCCCATAACCATAACTTGCTCTTTAAGGTCGGCGGTCTTATAGACGGCGTTGAACGCCTCAGTATATTTCGTGCCGAGCTTAAAGACATGTCCAACTTCAATGCCGCGGCGAATGGCGAGGGGCTTACCGCACTTCGCGCAAATGTCGCCGTCCTTAACAATGACGAGGTCGGCATACGCGGTAATCTTGCAATCACGCGCGAAGTCAACATCCTTCAAGTCAATCTCGCCGTCGAGGTTGCCGCCGACGATTACGCCGCGTGCACCCTCAAGCCCCTTATCCGCATAAATCGGCACATCCTCATGGGGCTTTACGGGGCCCGCATAACCAATAGGCGCACCCGTCACGCGTTGTACGGTGTCGAAGTCGGCGAGCGCGAAGCTCTTCGCCCCAAGTAGCCGCTTCGCCTTAACCTCATTCAATTCGCGATCGCCCGCCACGCAAAAGAGGACGGGATTACCATCTGCGAGATAAACGAGCGTCTTAACCATCTTCGTCGCGGGCAACTTGAAGAATGCGACCATCTCCTCAATCGTCTTCGCGGGGGTTGGCGCTTCAGAGTACGCGGGGCATGGCGCATCCTCACGCGGGGCAACGACGCGCTCCGCCTTCTCGAGATTCGCCGCGTAGCCGCACCCGTCACAAAACGCGATACCGTCCTCACCCGAATCGGCTAGAACATGGAACTCATGGGACGACTTACCGCCGATGTCGCCCGTGTCGGCTTGGACAGGGTACGCCTTAAGTCCGCACCGCGCGAAGATGCGCGTATACGCGTCAAACATCTTCTTATAGCTCGCGTCCGCCGCTTCCATTGAGACATCGAACGAATACGCGTCCTTCATCATGAACTCTTTAGAGCGCATAAGCCCAAAGCGCGGGCGTATCTCATCGCGGAACTTCCACTGGAACTGGTAAATCGTAATCGGCAATTGGCGATACGAGTTGACGAGTCCCTTAATGACATCCGTCGCCGCTTCTTCTGCGGTTGGGCTCATTGCGTAGCCATGCTTCGCGCGGTCTTCTAAGCGGAACATGCCAGGACCCATAGCTTCCCAGCGTCCCGACTGCTTCCAGAGTTCCGCGGGTTGCAAAATCGGCATCGTCACCTCGAGGGCACCCGCGCGATCCATTTCCTCACGGATAATCCGCGTCACTTTCGCGAAAACGCGTTGCCCAAGCGGCAAATAGGTGTAGAGTCCACCCGCGAGCTTGCGTACGAGCCCCGCACGCACGAGAAGCTTGTGCGAATCAATTTCGGCATCCTGCGGATTTTCCCGCAGGGTTTGAATTAAAGACTTAGTCCATTTCATAAGTGCCCACTATTATACCATAACATGCGCCATTGGGGCAAACCAATTCTTATAAGGGAATTAGCCTACTTCAACGATAACGCCTGGCGATGAGCAGTCCCCCGCGGAATTCTTCTCGCACCCAATACGCGCGAGGACATCGCCGGGGAGGCTAATCGCGCCCTCCTCCCGACGGCAGAGGCGCGTTATATCGTGCGAAGTGCCTGCGGCGAGGTCGCGTGCGTAAATAGCCCCGCCCCGCGTCTTATCGCGCAAGGTCAGCGTACGGCACACGCCAAATACGCCGAGCGCCTTACCGCGCTCAAGTGCCGCGATAAGCGTTATATCTGCCGCGGGCGTATGCCGTCCCTTCCCAACCGTCAAGAACGGAATAGACGCGACTGAGAGATTGCCCGTTAACGGATTGCGCGAGGCGACGACAATGGGGCGCTCCTTTTCGCCGCACGAGACGATGGGGAGCGCCATGCCGCGCGAAACTGCCGCGGGGCACCGCTGGAAGAAGGTCTCACCAAAAGCCGCCGACCACCAAGTTGACTCATTCTCGAACTTCCAAGTCTCCTCAGCACACTCCTTCGAGAAGAGAACGGGGCACGTCTTATCCGACCCAAACACAGGCGCATACTCATGCCACAAAGCCGTGCGCGTAATTTCCGTTAGGCGCGTCTTGCGTGGGTCAGGCGCAGCGACGGGGTACTCGTCATTGTAGGCGGAACGCATAACGCCGATGCCCACGCCAAGTGCCGCGCCGAGTAGCGGATTATCCTCCACATTAACAACGCACGCTTCCTTTAACGAATCCGCACACTGCAACTCGAAAACCGCCCGCTCAAGTGCCGCGGCGGCATCCATTGGGTAGAGCGTGTCATATGAACGGAACGAGTCCGCCCCTTTCATAAGCCCTGTATAAAGTTCCCTTACCGACATCCGCGCATGTAAGTCGCACGCAGCAAAATCCACCTTCGCCCACGGCTCGAAGCCAGGTACGCCAATCATGCGTCCCTCAGCGCCTATGTACTTCGCCACGCCCACCGCGTCCTTGGCGTAGATATGCGGATGCGCGACGCCATTAAGGGGGTTCGCAAAGGCGCACGAGTGGTCAATGACGACATCAGGCGCGTAAACATCGGCGAGGCGGCTCATCGTTTGGCAATACCACAGGTCGCCTTGGTGCGTGCCAATATCCACCTTCCAATAGGCAATGCCCGCTTCCTGCGACTCAATGAGCTTACGCTTCATATCCTCGATAAGCTCGGGCTCCGAGAGACGATGTCCAGCCCATTCACCTTGCTTCTGCGGCGAAACCCAAAGTCCTAAGCCACCCCAACCAGCCTCTTCAACGCGGCGGCGCAATTGGGTTAGTTTCTGCGTTGTCGTGCCTTTCAGCGAGGGGAAACGCACAGGGTCGGGGCGCATTGCCCCATATGCGGCAAGTCCCCGTCCTCCATCCGCGCCGCGGTCTGTGCCATAGGGGTAGTCCCACCCCGCGTCAAACAAAAGGACGAGATTCTGCCGCGCCCCAGAGAAGAGATTCACCCAGCCCTTCTTGCCGAACAAGAGCTCCTCATTGATGAAGTCGCTATTACGGATGTTCCGTCCCGCATTTTCTGGGAGCTTTCGGGCGTGATCAGCGAAGGCGACTTGGGTCTCCCATGTGCACCAGTAATCAAGCAACCGCCCTTTAACCCGACGGCTACGCGGCACACCCGCGCAACCTGCAACCATACTCGCCGCGAAACTCGCGCTAGCCCCCGACAAGAATCCTCTTCTCGACAACTTCGTCATCTCTTCTTACTCCTTAGATTCAACTTAGTTGCTTACATTATACCCTATTTCGGGCGCTCATGCACGATAAATCTGTTACTTCCCGCAAATCGTCTTGAAATAGGGCAACGCCGCATTCATCCAAATATCATAGCCCTTTTCTTGGGGATGCAGGCGATCGGGCATAATCCACTCGACATCGCCGTCCTTGTCAAGGAATTGCGATGTAAAGTCGAGCCAAATGACCTTATCGCCGTCGGCATAACCGCGAATAATCTCGTTAACCTTCGCATTCTTCGCACGGAACTCCGAGTTGGGCTTATCGCGCGGGAAGATGGGTAAGAGCAAGGTCTTCGCCTGCGGCTGTTTACGCGCAATTACCTCTAGAATCTTCTTTATGCCCGCGGCAACATCCTCCGCCTTTTCGCGCGTGTTATTCGTGCCAATCATTAGCATAATGCACTTCGCCTTGTAGCCATCGAGCTCACCATTTTCGCCACGCCAAACGAGTTGCTCCGTACGGTCACCCGAATAGCCAATATTGAGGACGGAATAGGTCTCGCGCAACTTAGCAAGTTGATTCTTACCAGGCGCATTATCCCAATTATGCGTAATTGAGTCGCCGAAGAAGACAAGGTCAATCGCCTCATTAGAGTCCACAATCTGGTTACGGTTGCGCAGTAGGCGATTAAGCCACCAATCCTTCTCGCCATAACCTTCCCCACGGATGCGCGAGGCAGGATAAACCGTGACGGGTTCATCCATGCGGACATTCTCCCGCGGCACAAATGTGGAATAGCGATTGGCAGGCGCGGGAAGGCTCCCATCTGAAAGCGCGTAGTCAATATAGGGCTTAATAGCCGAATACCAAATCTCATAACCAATCTTCGCGGGATGAAGCAGGTCGGGGAAGTACTCCCGCGGCAGATGTCCATCAGCCGTCATAAACTGGTCATTGAAGTTAATCCAGAAGATCTTCTTGCCGTCGCAGAACTTATGCACTTCTTTATTCACAATCTCATTGCGCACCCTGACAGGATCGGTGACATCATATCCGCGCGGATAGGTTGCCAAAAGGCAAATAATCGCCTTCGGTTGCTTTTCTTGAATCTTGGTCAAGATCTCACGGATGCCGAAGATTGTATCCACTGGCGGCTCTTTCGAGAACGGCATGTGCCCCGCGTTATTTGACCCCATCTTCAAGAAGACAATTTTGGCTTCGTAGCCGTCAAGCTCACCATTCGCGATTCGCCACAGTACATGTTCCGTGCGGTCACCCGAAACGCCGAGATTCAGTACGCGCCTATCGCCCTTAGAAAGGTGCGCTTGCCAAACATCGTAGCCGACCGTCTCCCAGAAGTGCGTAATGGACGCGCCAATAAAGACGACTTTCGCGCCGCCATTCTTGACTTGCGCCATAATGCCCCTATGGCGAACCATCTGCCAACAATTAGTATCGCCCTCCCACATCACGGGCGTAATTGAGCGAATCGCCCCAACCGCCATCGTAGAGGAAAGCACCCCCGCGGCGCACACGGCGCCTAGTTTACCAAACTTATTCATCGATTAAAACCTTCCTTTATTCTTCAATGCCAAGGGCGACATCCTCAATCGTCATAGAGTCTTCGGGACTCCAATGCCAAGCCTTGCCCTTCCAGTCCACAGGAACCGTGCGGCGATGCCAAAGTTCAATTTCATTAACTTCGCCTGGCTTAACGAGTTCCGTCACATTAATAACCTCGCGATTCGCGAACGGAGAGAGTCCGCCCTTGTTCCGTCCCTGCCCATTGATGACGACGGAGCTCACCGTATTCTCGGGACTGATGAAGCGGAAGAAGATGTTATGACCCTTCCACGAAGCAGGCACGAACACCTTGCGGCGCAAGTAGCGTCCGAAACTGCGTCCCGGTATTTTCGCGGGCTTTGCCGTCAAGAAGTCCTTCATAACAATTTCCCAATCGCCATTCAGCGACACAGTCTCCTTCAGCGCCCGCTCTTCATACATCCAAACGACATCGCAGATACCCGCCGTGAAAATCTTGCCACCTTCCATGCGAATCTCAAGCGTATTCTTGCCGCCATAATTCAGGAGGGACGAGACATCCGTCGCCTGATCGCCACAAAGTTCGGGATGAATCTTCGCCTGATCGAAGTCCCTAAACTTCTTACCGTTCAAGAATAGTTCCGCCTTATCATAAAGTGTCTTCACGCCGTAGGCAATGACATGGGTCTTACCCTTCGCCGCGGCGGGCATATCGAATGTCGCACGGTAAATCGCCGCGCCCTTATACTCCTTGAGATCAGGATAGAGAAGCTTCCAGGTGCGATTCTCAGCCTTGCGCCAGGTCTTACCGCCGTCTACCGAAATTTCCCATGTATTGAACACATGTATGGACGACTTTGCCATAGGCTTAAACTTCGGGAACTCAGGCACCTTGCCGAGCTTGTGATACTTCACCTTCTCGCCCCACCAAGTCTTAAGCGCAGTAGCGGGCGAAATGGGCTTTGCCGCGGCGAAAATGCGCGTCTTAAAGGGTCCAATCTCAATCTCAGGAATGCGCACAAGGCCTGCCGCGTCATAGGTCCAACCCTTCACATCCTCGCCCGTAAAGGCATCATAGACCCGCACGGGCTTTTCTGCCGTTTTAAACGCGAGTGTCGTCTTAACCGCGTAAGGCTCTGGATATTCCACAAAAGGCGTTGCCTTCTTCTCATGGTCAACCGCCGTATTAAAGGCGATAAGCCAATCTTCAAGACCATCCTTACTCGTCGCTTTACGCGTCCAAACCTGATACGCGGGCGACTCCGTTACGCGCTCTATACCGAGTTGCGCGAAAAGTTCATCCGTAAGCACATTATACTTCGACGGAATCCATTTGCCGCGCAGGTCCGCCGCTTCACGCCAAAAGCCCGTGGCAATCGTGATTATTTTGCCCTTACCGAGTTTACGCACGCCCACAGCGGGGATATTATCCTTATTATAGGTCGCGAGAATCACGGCATCCATCGCGGTCTTCTTGAGCCCGCGGTTGTAGAGCCAATTTGAAGCGGTGAACTTGCCGTAGCCATTCGCGTTGAAGGTCTTGCCCGCCCAAACAGGGAACTCCGTCTCGTCCTTCGCGAAAGTCACGCTTTGGATGCCCTGCGGCAAGGCGAAAGTCTTAAAGCCCGAAATCCGCGAAAACGGATGCTCATCGCGCACATAAGGCGTATGCCGTCCAGTCTCAGTGAACGCGATGAAAACACCACCCGCGCGCACATACTTCTCAACATCCTTGACCATGTCCTCGGTCATGACATCCGCGCCACAATCGAACATAATCGGATAGTTCTCAGGCGTGACGAGCCCTTGCGCGAGTGCCTTCTCAGTCGTCATCGTGCCGTCATGATGTACCGCCTGCATTTCGCCGCGCAGGAGATTCCACCCATAACACGCGCTACCGCCCAGCAAATCACCGATTGTCGAGAGGTAAAGTGCCGTGCGTGGTTCGTCGATGAGGTAGTGCCCGACAAGCCGCGTAATAGGCATACGCGCCGTCATGCCGCCCGTCTCATTCTCAAACTTCATATACTGCTCAATATCCATGAAGACCGCCGTTGACGACGCGCCCGTATAGAAAATTGTGCCGAAGTTGCGGTCAAAGCGATCCTCCGCCGCGACATCGCGACTGGGCTCGCCAATAAAATAGAACCCATACTGACGCCCCATATCGGGCAGGAACGGCCAATAAAAGCCGTCCGTCGAAGTGGACTGCATCGCGAAGCCCTGCTCACCCCAATACGGCGCGAAGTCCGAGAGAATCGGCATATCCGCTCCCGAAATCGAAATAGGACGATTCGGGTCAAGCGCACGCCCCGCCATGAAGATACGCAAGTTACGATCCATAATGCGGTCGTTCTGGAATTGCAAGTTATCATAGACGCGTGCATTCGCAAGCGGGCTACTATACGGATAGTTCTCCCCCACATTCGGCGAAAGCGACACAGGTCCCGTAAAGCGTCCGCCACAGCGTCCGCCTGGCATTTCAACGATTAACTCATCCTTACCATCATTCTTAAATGCACCCGCGGCAATTGGCGCGTCAATCATCGTGAGTACGCCGCCATGGGTTGAAATGGACTTCTTGCCGTTCGCCCAGACATACGCCTGGGTATTATCGCCGAGCGTCACGACGGCGCGGAAATGGAGTTCTTTATCCTTGTTTTTCGCGAGCCACGCACACTTCGGCAACCGCAAGCGATACCAGCAACGCCCCGACTCAACATAATTGCACCGATGAGACGGCGGCATCTGTACCGTGAGCCACTTCGTATCCTTGGGCGGCGGTGTACCTAATACGACTTTCTCATCCGTTGTCCAGCCTTGCGGACTCCACACACGCTGTTCAGGCGCTTTTGCCCATTGCCAATCGTAGGAGAAGAGATTCCAACGATCTTTATCCCAATCGCCACCCACGAGGTCAATATATTGCATAGGCGGCACATCTTTCCACGAACGATAAGCGTTAGGCGTGCCCGTCCAGCGTTGCGAGAGTTCCTGCAAGGTATAGCGCTTCATGAGCCACAACTTTTGCATGAGAAGCCCTTCTTCGGACGAATCCCAGAGTGCACCCTGCATGCCCTTACCGAGCTGGTCGCCAATCGGCTTACCGCAATAGAACTGCCAACCGCCAAGTCCTGGACTATTGACATAGCGCTCAATCGTCTCTTTCTGGAACTGCAGAACGGGCGACTCAGAATCGGGGAAGCCAGGTCCGTCATTATCAAACGGCATACCCTCCACACCCTGAATCCATTCCGTAATGAGCGCGTGTGTCTGGGTCTTCGCACACTTCTCGGGATAGTCATTGTAGATCCAAAGCGGGAACTGCCCCGTGAAAGTCGGGCTCAGCGTGAGCATACTCCCCGCCTTCGCCGCTTCCTCTACACCGAAGTCCCACGGCAAGTACGAGTACACGCCAGGCCCCTTAGTCTCATTTATACCAATACCATGCGAGACGAGTCCGCCCATGCCGACTTTGTTCGCGAAGGTCCAATGATTTTCTACGCCAAGCCCCATAAGTGAGTCCATCGGGCGGGCATAGAACTTGAGTGCCCTCAAGTCAAAGTAATCTAGGTAGCGCGGATACTCTACTGGCGCGGGGGTCGCACCTTTTATCGCGTCCCCCTCATGCACCACGACCGTTTTCGCGTCAGGCATATAAACTGCCGCGCGGCGTCCAGACGCGAAAGTAAATACATTACTTGTGACCGACGGACGCACCGCGCTCATTTCGGCTAAGTCGCGCAATAACTTCGCGTAGACAATATTCGCCGTTTTCTCATTATCGCATTCAAACCGCGCCTCTTGGGACGAGAAGCCTGCCGCGACTGACCCACCGTATCCACGCAGGGCGACAGGCTCACCCATTTGAACCTTCTCTTCTTGCACGGCGCACACTTCCTCCTTCGGTGTGCAACCTAGGAAACTCGCCCCAAGGGCGAGTACGGATGTAACTAATGTCAACTTCATTATTACTTTACTTTCTTTTAATTAGCAAATTGTTTTAGCGGACTATAATAGCGAGTCCAGGCGCGGCAGCCTTGAAGGTCATCGCCTGATCGGTAGCTGTCAGCGAAATAGAATACTTCTCGGGATACTCTGCCGCGGTAGAAGCACGGAAGAGTTCCTTAGAATCCTCATCCGTCGCCGTATACTCAAAGCACTTGCGCACAACCCGCGAATCACCTGCCGCGACAAGCCGCGGCATAACTAACGGCGACCCTGTTAGCGTGAATGTACCGATATTGGAGCATTCAGCCGCCCACGCGCCACCTTCAGAAACAACCGTTAGGTCATTCCCGCCAAATGACGCACTGCCCGTGACGACAGCCCCTTCACGAAGCGTTATCTTACTAACGCCCGCGAGATCGGCCCCGTCTAGATGATTCGTGCCACTCGCGAAGATAAGTTCACCCGAACCCGTCACCTTGCCCGAGAACTCTGCACCCTTCACAATAAGCGCAGGCGAATGCCCCGAGAAGGCTACCGTCCCCGCACCCTCTAAACGCCCAATCGTCTCCCGCGCGGAATGCACTTTCAGCGTCGCCCCCGCGGCAATTGTCAAAGTCTCATCATCACTAAAGTCATCCGTCTCATTAATCGTCACTAAAGTGCTATTATCGACTGAACGGACGCAGAAGCGGTGATCCCACATATACCGCTCGTTCCCGACAATGGCTGTAAAAATTTCATAACCATTGTCGCAACTATCAATCGTTGCCCACGAAGAACCGTCATACGAAACATCGATCTGCCACTTATTGGGTACGCGATTGTTAGCTTCCCACTGTGCACCCATATAAAGCGCGTAGCTATCAAACGACAAATCGCTCGGCGACTTAATTATAAAGCCAATGCCGTTCGCGACAACTTCCGCACTCGCCACTGAGTATTGCGCTTCGCCGCCTTGGTCATTCGCTTGGTTATCTTGATAGCAAGACCAATAACCACCCTTAAACTCGGCTGTCGAATTGCAGATATTAGTAGCAGAAGTGCTCGTCGTGCTCGGTATCCACTCCGCGGTTGTGCCCGTAGCCCAGCTCTGCCAGACACTATCCTTATAGAGTTGCATTTCACCAAACGATGTAAACTTACCGACATTCTCGCCGCCATTACCACTCAAGCCATAAATGAGCATACGTAAATACTTAAGCGCATTATCCACGGCGCAAGTGCCTTCCGCGACAGCAACCGCGCCCTTAACCCAAACGGACGACTCGGCAACGGCAGTATCGGTAAGTTCGCCGCGCTCATAAGGCCAAGCGCCTTTATAAGCGTAATTAGTGTCTTGCGTCTGGACACGCGTCCAATTCCATCCGTCCGCACTCGTCTCAATAATCCACTGTTGCGGCAAATACGCGCCATTTGCAAGTTTTTCCTGCGAAGACACACTCAACGATGCCGTATCAAAGGCTATCGGGTAGCGCATATCAATTTGCGCATACGGCTCTTTCGCCGTACCGTTTATACCCTGCTTCTGATAGTAGGTGTCAGGGTCACCATCCGTTAGATTTGTAAGCGTCCCATGATACCGCCCTTCCCACGCATTCTGCGAGGAAATGGCGTGAAGCGTAAAGTTAGTTGTCGCGTACCAGTTTTGCCAATAGTAGGAAGCATCAGGAATCGCCTGCCGCTCTCCCGCGAGTCGCAACTCCACCTCGCCAACCATATGCACATCTGTGCCGCCTTCTGGCGTAATGGTCATATAGCGCAGGAATCGCGCGATCCGCGGCGCACCCGAAAGCACGGTCACCGTCGCATTCTCAAATGTCGTTGTACCATGCAAAGCCGTTGGCGCGACTTCCTCGCCATAAGTCGTCGTAACCGTTTTCGGAACAGGCATACGCTGTACCGCGCCCGAAAGCACAAGCGAAAGCGGTGCCGCGGCACTATCCAAAGTCTCAGGCAAAATGCCCGTCACACGCCATGTATGCGCCTTCTCAAGGTTACGGACAACAAACGCCGACGAACCAAATGCAACATGCAATACATCATTTTCCGTCGCGAAGTCCACATAGCCCCAGCCTTCAATCGAGCCTGTGAAAGTGCAATTGCCCGTTAGGATGATGTGCCCGCCTTCAACACGCAGGGTACCCGCACCCGAGAGATTAGGGACGCGTCCATTTACATGGTCAAGAACGAGTGTCGCCTCCGCGGAAATTGTCACCGTATCCGCCGCGTCAAAGATTGGGATCGCGTTCGCCACAGGTTGCGCATCAGTGCGCGGACAGTATGAGCCAGTCCCATCCGAGACACCCCACGCCGCGCTCATAGCACCTCTGCGCTCCTCCCACATGAACCATTCCTCGCCGTCAAGCGAGATTTCAATCGTAAAGTCATACGGGGCACGACCAGGCGCATTCCATACCTGCCCCCACGAATAGCCGTTGAAGGTCACATTCTCGCCCATGTCAATTATAAGGCTCGTATCCTTACCAGACTGCCAATTGTAATCGGAACTACTCCCGCGCTCCGTTGAAAGCAAAGCCGCCGCGTCAGATCCATCCGAACCCTTCGCCGTCGTGCCCGAGGGATACGCGACTAGGTCACCATCTTTCGTCACACCAAAGAAGGAGAAGCCCCATAAAACGCCTGCATGCTGCGTCTCCCACGGATTCGTTGAGAGGCACTTGACGCGCAAATAGCGTGCTGTTGTGTCCGCGGACTGCGTCAGCGTCTGCGAGCCTTCCGTTACACTAACGGACTCAGCGAGGGCAGTTAATACCCCCCCCCTAGGGTAATTGCGCAAATCGCAAGCATTTTCAACTTTTTCATAACATTTCTCCTTTGTGACGGACACCCGAAGCGCACCCTTGTGCACCCTTTCCACCACTTTAGTTGATTAAATTATACCACAATCCCGCAGCAATTGCAATCCTATTTCGCCGCCCACCGCGGCACTGTTTTAGACAGGATTTACAAGATTCACAAGATTTTTATCTCGCCCGAGAGGCGCTGAGACCGCAGAGGTTTTTTAGCCGTGTAGAAATGTAGAGATGTAGAGCTTTCTACAATTCTACAACTCTACACGGCTATCTCTCTGCGAGCTCTGCGACTCTGCGTGAGTAATCTTTGCGTCCCGTTGCGTCAAAACTCTTTGCGTTCTTTGCGTTAAACTCAACCAGCGTTAACTTTTTTGTGCGCGGCGGGCATAGAGTGCCGCGCGTTGAGAATAGGCGGTCTTGAGGTCGCGTAAGAAGCCTGCCGTTGTTTTCGCTACCCAGCGGTCGTGTTCATCCCAATAGCCGAGCGAGACTTCTTTGCCCTCCGAGCGCCACTTCGTGAGAAAGGTGTCCACCTTCGCGGCAATGACTATGTCACGGAACTGTTCGTCGCCGCTCAGCGTGCGTAGAAACCCGAGGGCGGACTCTGCATACGCGGCACATTCCAAGGCGAGGGACTCCGCCTCGCGCTCACTGGGTCCGTTTGGCTTCGCGGCGAAGCCT
>CAVCAF010000032.1:0-16867 GCA_963600185.1 Azospirillum sp. 51_20
TTCGCCTGCGCGGCGAGACCAACTGCCGCGACAAGTGCCGCGAGGACGACTTTCTTTACTTGCTTCTGCATTTCTTACTACTTCTTTTACTGCTTCGACTTACAGCAGACCCGCCGCACAATTTATGCGACCTTCTAAGCCTGCGTATCAGGTAATATTATACCATATACCCCCCCCCCCAGTCAATAGGGTCTTTCGGGTAGTATTTTGCGTATGTCCTCAATCCGCCGCGGTATGCAATTATAGTTATAATACCTCAACATTTATGCTTGACGGTTATGAATGAAAAATGGTATACTATTAACTATGGAATTACGGCATATTAGATATTTCGCGGCAGTAGCCCACGAAGGGAATATCTCCCGCGCGGCAAAAAAGCTCGGCGTGAGCCAGCCCGCCCTCTCCAAACAAATTGGCGAGCTTGAATCTTGTCTCGGACAAAAACTCATTGCCCGCGGCGGCCGCGGCATTATGCTCACCGAGAAAGGCGAGGTCTTTCGTAAGCGGGCGGACGAGATTCTCTCGCTCGTCACGTGCACCAAGCGCGAGGTCTCGTGCGGCAAGTCCAAACTCTCTGGACGCATCATCATCGGTGCGGCGGAAACTTTTGGCTTCTCGCTCGTTGCCCGTGCCCTCCGCGACTTGCAGGCGCAAAACCCCGCCGTCTCCTTTCGCCTGACTTCGGGCAACGCCGAAGACCTCGCGAGCCAGGTCCAACATGGTGCACTCGACCTCGCGATTCTTATGGGACCTGGACGCATTGACGGATGCGACACGCTATCCCTCGGCGTTTACCATTCTTTTGGACTCGTCCTTAAAAAGGATGACCCGCTCACCAAAAAAAAGTTCATTACCCCGAGCGACCTTTTGGGTCGCCCCTTGCTCGTGCCGCGGCGCATTAGGATGTCCGCCGAACTCGCGGGGTGGGCTGGCTACGAATACAACAAACTCAATGTCGTCGGCACCTTCAACCTCCTTTATAATGCCGCGTTCGCTGTGGCGGAAGGCGTCGGCGCGGCACTTACGATTGACGGACTCATCCCCGAAATGTTGCAGAAAAAGCTCGTATTCCGTCCGTTTACGCCAGAACTCTATAGCGAAGTCTATGTCGCTTGGAAGGAGAATACCGAACTCCCCCTCGCCGCCGCGGAACTTATCCGTATCTTGCGCACCCACGCAAAAAAGGAGTGTACGGATATCAACGACTTTAGGTCTTAAACTATAAAAAAGGAACCCAACTATGAATAGAAGAAAGTTCATAAAAGACGCAACCGCATTCGCCGCGACGGGGCTGTTCCTGAGCGCCTGTGCAAAGTCCGAAAGTTCCAGTCCAGGAGGTAATATGCCTATAAAAGTAAAGAAAGATAAGATTCTTGTCATTTATTTTTCCCGTAGCGGCAACACCCGCTATGCGGCGGAAACTTTTGCGAAAGCCTGTGGCGGGGCACGACTCGTGGAAATCAAGCCCGCTAAACCCTATGCCGCGGACTATGGGGACTGCTGTGATGAGGCGAAACCCGAGTGCCGCGCGGGGACGCTCCGCCCCATACAAAAAATTGAGGGACTTAACCTTGCCGCGTATGATGTCGTTTTGGTGGGTACGCCTAATTGGTGGGGCACCATGGCTCCGCCTGTACGGACGTGGCTCAGCGAAAATGCCGCGGAGCTCAAGAAAAAGTCCGTCTGCCTCTTCCAGACGCACGGCAGTGGCGGCATGCAAAATTGTGCACACGACTTTGCCGCGCTCCTAGAGGGTGCGAACATCCTGCCCGCGCAAGCCTTCCTCGGCGCAACCATCAAAATCACGCCCAACCTTAAATCCTTCATCCCCACCCGCCTCACCGTGGAGGGATGAGGGGGTGCTTAAGGAATAAAACCATGAATAACAAGAAGAAAGTACTGATTATATCGTCCTCGTTGAGGCCGGACTCGAACTCGCAGGCACTCTGCGAAGAGGTCGCCAAGGGGGTAAATGCCGCGGGCGGCGAAGCGCAACTTATCCGCCTTCTCGGCAAGAAGATAGGCTTCTGCACGGGGTGCTATGCCTGCCAGAAGTTGCACCACTGCGTCCAGACGGACGACGCAAACGACATTTGCCGCGCTATTTGCGAGGCGGATGCCGTCGTCTTCGGCACACCCGTTTACTACTTCACGATTTGCGCCCAGCTCAAGGCGGTTCTTGACCGCTCGGTGCAATTCTGGCCTGAGCCCAAGGGTAAGCCTTACTATGTCGTCGCGACTATGGCAGAAAATGCGTCCTTCGCGAATGTCCTCGCGGCAATTCAGGGTTATATGGACTGCTTTGACGGTGCACGAATCGCGGGGAGCGTCCTCGCGACGGAAGTCTATGAACAGGGTGCGGTCAAGTCCACGAAGTTTATGCAAGAAGCGTTTGAGCTTGGCAAGACCATTGTTTTAACTTAAGTATAAGGAGGTGTGCAGTATGACATCCCATTACAGTTCGGACGGGAAGAAAGTTTCCCTATTGGGCTACGGCGCGATGCGCCTACCCACAGTTGACGGCACCCACGCCAACAACTGGGTGAAGGAAGGCTATACGGGCGCGGCAATTGATCAGGAACTCCTCAACCGCCAAATCAAGATGCTCCTCGATGGCGGCGTCACCTACTTCGACACGTCGCCCGCCTACTGCCGGGGCGAGTCCGAGGCCGCGCTCGGCAAGGCCCTGAAGGCGAGCGGCTACGCCCGCAAGGATTACTTCATCGCCACCAAGCTCTCGAACTTCGCGCCCCAGCAGTATCCGCTCGCCGCGTGCAAGAAGATGTTCGAGGACTCGCTCAAGTTCCTGCAGATGGACTACATCGACAATTACCTCCTCCACTCCGTCGGCAACGGCGGCTTCGAAACGTTCAAGAGGCGCTACGTCGAGAACGGCGCGGTGGATTGGTGCGCGGAACTTCGTGCGCAGGGACGCATAAAGCAACTCGGCTTCTCCTACCATGGTGCAAAAGAGGCGCTTGACTGGTGCCTAGAACATCACGACAAGTACAAGTGGGACTTCGTGCAGATTCAGATGAACTACATCGACTGGCACCACGCGAAAGAAATCAACGAACGCAACCTCAACGCCGAATACCTCTATGAGACGCTCGCCAAAATGGATATCCCCGTCGTCATCATGGAGCCCCTTCTTGGCGGACGCCTCGCACGCTACAATTATGCCCTCGCACAGGAACTTACGCCGCTTGACCCCGAGGCAACACTCGCCAAGTGGGCGCTTAGGTTCTGTGGCACATTCCCGAAAGTCATGACGGTTCTCTCGGGTATGACACGGACGGAACACATTGAGGAAAACCTCGCCACATTCTCTCCGCTTAAGCCTTGTTCTAAAGAGGAGCTCGCGGCACTTGAACGCGCCGCCCAGAAAATGCTCGCGCTTAACACTATCCCCTGCAATAGTTGCAACTACTGCATGCCGTGTCCCTATGGGCTAGACATCGTCGCGATTCTCCAGTTCCGAAACGCGATCCTCACCACGAAAGATCCACTCTCCGCGCGGCAAATCCTAAAGGACTATGCCAAAGCCATCCCTGAAGAACTGCGCCGCGCCGACCACTGCACGAGTTGCGGACGCTGTGCGCCGCACTGTCCACAGTCCATCAACATCCCCCGCGAAATCGCGGCAATTGATGAATGGCTCGACACCCTCAAAAACCAGGAGGTAGCAAGATGAAGTTTAGGGAAATGAGGCGGGCGAAGCAGGCACTTTCACAGGAAGAGTGCCTCGCGATTTTGAAGACGGCTAAACGCGGCGTTTTATCTATGATTGGCGACGAGGGGCATCCGTATGGTGTTTACATGAACCCCTATTACAATGAAGCCGACGGGAAGCTCTACTTTCACGGCGCGAAGGTGGGGCACAAAGTAGAATCCCTTAGGAAAGACCCGCGGGCGTGCTTCACCGTAATTAGCGACGGCGTAAAGGATGAGGGCGGATGGGCTTACACTTTCCGTAGCGTCATCGTTTTCGGGCATGTGGAGTTCGTGGATAATCAGGAAGAAGCCATTCGCATTTGCCGCGCACTCGCTAAGCGATTCAATCCGAATGACGCGGATATTGAAGAAGAAATCCGCCGCGCAGGCGCGGCAGTTCAGGTATTTGCGCTCGTCCCAGATCATATCACGGGCAAACGCGTCCATGAAGCCTAATTAAGAAAGGAGATTAAACATGAAAAGTCCACTTACTCAAAGACTCATAAAAGTCATTTTTCGCCTCATTGCGGTCGTCTCCCTCGCCGTTACATGTGGCGCGTTTTATGGACTCCCGACAGAGAAGGCACTCCGCATTCAACCTGTGCCGACACTCACCTACCTTGTTGTACTCCTCCTAACACCCCTAATAGGACGGTTCTTCTGCGGCTATCTGTGTCCGCTCGGGATTCTACAAAGTGCCGCGAACGCGGCGTTTCATCCAAGAACCCATATTCGCCGCGTTTGTTCACGCTTGCCCGAAACCAAAACGCAACGGAGCGTCCGTTGGAGTATTTTCACCCTCGCGGCACTTCTTATCGCGGCGGGATATGGTGCGCTAGGCTGGACGCTTACGCCTTATTCCTTGCTTGGGAAAGCTCTTATCGGATTCCTACCAGGACTTATCCTCGCGGCACTTGTGCTCATTCTCGCGGCACTTGGTTCGGGACGCATTTGGTGCAATTGGGTGTGCCCAATGGGGACACTCTTTAACTTGCTTGCCCAAAAGGCACGCTTCCCCCATAAAATTAACTTAAATGATGGATGTGGCAACTGCCGCAAGTGCTTCCCCCAACCAAAACCCACGCCCCAATCTGCCGCGGAAGGCGGCGTGACTCGTCGTGAAACCCTCGCGGGCATTGGACTTCTCGCGGCAACGGAACTTGCCGAGAAAACAACGGATGGTGGCTATGCACCTATTTCGCTACCGGGCAACCCGACGCGTCCCGCGGAAGTTTTGCCGCCTGGAGCCGTGGATCGCGGACTCTTTAACCGTATTTGCGTTGGATGTGGGGCGTGCATTGCCGCATGTCCCGAGAAGTGCCTCGTCCCTTCCACGACACTCCGCACCTTTGGGCAACCGAAAATGAACTTTCAGCGGAGCCACTGTCGTTTGGCGTGTCCCCAAAAATGTGCCGCGGCGTGTCCCGCGGGAGCCTTGCGCGAACTTAAACCCCTTTCGCGGCGCGACATCCATATGGGGCACGCGATTTGGACGAAAAACCGCTGCCTACGGGTAACGGAAGAAGTCCCCTGCACCGCCTGCCAACGCAAGTGCCCTGTAAAAGCGATTACACTCATTAACAACATCCCTGTTGTTAATAAGGATCTCTGCATTGGGTGCGGCGCGTGTGAACATGTCTGCCCTGCGCGTCCCTTGCCTGCAATTTTTGTTAAGGGTTTTGAGCGGCAACGCATTGTGCGTCCCTTTAACATGGACGACCTCATAGCCGAAATGGCGACGCTTATCCATCAAGGCACCGCGGCAGTTGTCGCGGCGAAGGATGGGGTCATAGAAGAGCGCGGCACGGGGCGCGGCATTTCGCCCCTCCTCAATCTTATGAAGGCGGGGAAGTTGCGCCATGCACTCATTGTGGATAAGGTCATTGGGCGAGCCGCCGCGGCAGTTTGCATTGTGGGCGGCACCTCACGCGTCCATGCCCTTCTTATGAGTGAAGAGGCGAAGGCTCTCCTTACCGAAAAAGGCATTGTCGTCTCGGCGGAGAAAGTTGTCCCGAAGATTCTCAATCGCGACTTGAGCGCTTCGTGTCCGTTAGAGGCTACTGTTTCTAAGGAGACAGATCCCGAGAAGATGGTTTCCGCTTTATGTGCGTTTATAGATTCCGCACACTAACCGCAGCGGTTTTGGGTGCGTTGCCCCTCGTCCTTTTGGGGGAGGGGACGAATGCGGTCACGACCCTCGCGCCCATTATCGTTACCGCCTCACCCATTACCCAGACGGAGTCCGTTACGCGTGATGGTGCCGAGAGCGTCCTTATTGCCCGCGAACAACTCGCCGCGCTTAATGCCCAAGACCTGCAAACTGCGCTCCGACAAGTGCCGGGGCTAACCATTTCGCGCTATGCCCCCATTGGCAGTTATGGTGGGGCGCAGGGCGGTAGCGTCTACATCCGCGGCTTAGGCACGGCGCGTCCAGGCGGGGAAATACGCGTTTATACGGACGGTGCCCCACGCGAATCGGGCATGTGGGGGCATCCGCTAATGGACGCGATGCCGATTGACTTCGCCGAAGCGATTAGCGTCCAGAAGAACCCGCACCCTGCCCGCTATTCAGGAACCTTTGGGGCAATAGATGTCGAAACACGGCGGCGGAGAGAGCAAGGCTATGAGGCAGAACTTGACCTCGCGTATGGGCGACACAACACCCTCCTTTCGGCGGGCTCGGCGGGGATGAAGGAAGGTGTCGTCGATGGTTATGGCGGCGTTAGTTATAAGTATTCGGAAGGCTACCGCGACCATAATATGTCCATCCTTAAGAGCGCCTTTGGGCGGCTGGGGGTTGACCTCTCTGATACGGAACACCTTGGCTTCGTTTATCAGCGTACGGATAGCCGCGTGGAAGACCCTGGTATTATTACCCAGCCCCCACCCCGCACTGACCGCTTTGACCTCGCGACCGACCTCTATACCTTGCGCTTTGATACGATGCGTGAAGAGATAACGGGCTACTCACTTATCGCCTTTGAGCGAGGCATTATTGACTGGTACCAAGATGGACTCTGCCGTCCCCCCGCGCCGCGTCCCGCCATGGACGGCAACGCCCACACCGAATGGTTCAACTTTAGTTATCGCAACTTCTACGAACTTAATGTGTGGCGCGAACTTTGGCTCCGCTGCGGATTTGACCTCACGCGGGAAAGCGGCGAAACTGAGACACGGAACCTCGTAAACGGGCAAATCCCCTTCACGGCGGACGGCTACCTCACCACCGTCGCACCCTACTTCGGTGCACGCTATGACTTTAGTCTCAATGAGGACTGGGTGCTCACCCCTTCGCTTGGGACGCGCTACTACTTCCATAACCAATATGCGAACGAGTGGGCACCCGACGCAGCACTTACCTTGGACTGGCGCAAGAAGGTGCAAGTTTTCGCGACGGGTTCCCGCGGCGTACACTATCCGGGCGTTTACACGCGTGCTGTGGCGGCGGATTATGCCCGCTCCACCCTTGACGCGGAAACGCTCAACTACTTCGCCATCGGCACAAAGATTGCGCCCGAGGAGTCCTTCGATGTTCTCGCGACACTTTTCCATACAGAAGTAGAAAATCGCCTAGACCGCACGGCGCGCGGCTACTTGAATGCGGGCGGCATGCGGGCAACGGGGCTCGAGCTCGCGGCACACTGGCTCCCGACGGATGACCTCGCCTTCTTTGGTGGCTTAACCTACACCGAACCTAAGACGAAGCCCGTCTCGCGCCTGCCGCGGTGGACGGCGACTCTGGGCGGCTCATGGAAGATCTGCGACTACCTCAAGTGGTCCGTTGATTGCCAGTACATAGATAAGATGTACGCCTACTCGGTTAGGTCTTCGGCGGACGCGGAAAATCTAACGGAACTTAAGCGCGGCATTTTAGTGAATACGCGCCTCGCCGTCCCACTCGAGTCCTTTACGCCCCAAAAGGGCGAGGTCTTTGTTGCCCTAGAGAACCTCCTTAATAGCGATTACGCCTACTATCCCGGCTACCCTATGGACGGCATTATGGCGTACATCGGTTGCCGCTTCAAGTTTTAGGGGGCGGGCAGGGACAACCTTTCTCAAAGTGGGACAACTTGGCACAGATTGTCCCTCTTCGCGGCTTCTTAAGCCTTGGCACGGGGTGTGCGTTTAGGTTTAATGTTTCAAGAAAGGAATCAAAGAAGATGAATACATTACTAGATATGAACCCTTGGCGGTTCCTGAATGACCTACTGGATGCCGACAGCCGCGCCTTTAAGAGCGTAAGAGCACGCGCCGCGGGGCGGTTCCCACCCGTGAATGTCTTTCTGGATGATGACGCGGTCATCATTGACCTAGAGCTCGCGGGCAAGTCGGGCAAGGACGTGAATCTCACCCTCGAACCGCAGGCGGTAACCGTCGCGGATAAGCCCGCGGAAGCGAAGGACGCGGACGGCAAGCCCATTGAGCAGCGTCCCGCATGGAGTCGCCGCATAGAACTACCCTTCCGCGTCAATGCGGATAAGGTAAACGCTAAGTTCGCGGACGGGATCTTGCGCATAGAGCTCCCGAAGGCGGACGCGGCAGGCGTGCGGCATATCGCAATTGAAGGTTAAGGTAAAGAAAGGAGACTTAAAATGAACGAAGCTAAATTTGCAGTTCCTGTGGCGGTTCTTTCTGAGAAACCCGAGGAATATGAGTTAAAGATTGAGGTGCCGGGTATCAGCAAGGATGAAGCCGAGTTGCACATCGAAGGCAAGACGCTCACCCTCAAGACACACTCGAAGTACCAGAACCCCGCGGGGTTCCGTGCGGTGGCGACAGAGTTTGAGCGCGTCAATTACGCGATGAGCATTGACCTCCCCGAACTCGCTGACCCCGCCACGCTCGCGGCGAAGATGGTGAACGGCGTACTTACCATCACCATCAAGAAACGCCCCGAGACACAGGCGAAGAAGATTGCCATTCAATAAACCCTTCTTGCTAAAGAATCCCCAAGTGCCGCGCTTTCCCCTAGAGCGCGGCACTTTTATTTTATCTAAGCCCAAAAACGGTCGCCGTTAAGCGTGAAAACGGTCGCTCTAAAGCCTCAATACGGTCGCGTCCAAGCGTCTCTAAGGAAAAGTGTCCCGACGGTTTTGAAAAAGTGTCGGGACGGTTTTATAAAAGTGTCGGGACGGTTTTTAGAAAGTGTCCCGACGCTTTTCCTTAGTTCTACTGGGAAGCGACCGTTTTCCTACTGGGAGGCGACCTTATTCTTACGGAGAAGCGACCTTGTTTCTACTGAGACTCTCGCCTAAAAGCGCGGCAGTTTCGCGAGGGAATCAATGCGTCCGCCTTCTCGGGAGCGGAGTCGCCAGATTCTACCGTGCTCATCGCGCAGGGCACGAAGCCGCCCCTCGTCCCTTCTATGGCAGGCACAATCGATGAGATTCGCCATATAGACGATCTCCTTCGCCCAGTCGTTAGTATCCGCCCACTTCTCGGCTTGCAGGCGACAACCAACCGCGTAGCCGCTGATATCCTCAAGGACGGCATCCGTCAGCCCTGGATGGCGTGAATAGCCGCGGTCATTGGCGAGGATGTTATAAAGTTCGGAGCAATTCGCCTTAAGGGCTCCGCCGCGCAAATAAAGGACGCCGAGCCGCAGGAGCGTCCCTCCTAAGGGTACGCCCATAACGCTATTGAGCTCTTTCTCAAGGTCAATCTTCGCGGCTTTGCGTCCGTTAGAGGCGAATGTGCCGCCGAGGATGAGTCCAGGGAGACTCGCGGCGAGGGGTTGCCAGTGCCCGCCGTCGCCCCAGTCCGTGACGAGGTAGCCCTTCGCTTTATACTTAAGCCCCGCGAGTGCCGCGGCTTCTAGGTTCTCGCGCATATTCTCAACGCGCCCCGCGAGTGACCGCCAACTGGAGGTGCCAGGGCAGACATAGAACTCGAGTCCCGAGGCGGCGAACGCGGCACATTCCTTCTCAAACGGATGATTCCCCTCGTAGCCCCAGTCAAGTGCAATGAGGTCTTTGGGAAGCGCGGCAATGAGTTCCGGATGCTTTAGGACGATGTCGCCCCAAAACATGGGGCGCTTGCCCTTTCGCCGCACGAGTTCCGCGACCTTCAAAACAAAGTCCAAGTACTCCTTAGGGTCGGCAATCTCAAAGGTTTCGTCGCACCCAATGTTGACGAGTCCCGAGGTAAAGTTCGGCAGAAGTTCGTCTAGGAGGTCCGTTATGAGCGCAAGTGACGCGGGGTTCTTTGGGTCAAGTGTCGTCGGGTCTTTCTTAATCGTGCCCCACGGGGTCATCGCGCCGCCCTTGGGGAACTTCGCGAGGGGATTGTACTTCGGCAAGGTGAGCCACCGCTCCATATGCCCAAAGCAATTTTGGTTGGCGACAAGTTCAATACCCTGCATTTGGCAGTAGGCGTCCAGCTTGCGGACTTCCGCGGCAGTTAGGGGATCCGCCTCCTCCCAAACCTCAGGGTGATTCGTGTAGGCGAAGGTGTGCTCGGTGTAGAGTTGGAACTGGTTATAGCGGTAGCGGGCAAGCAAATCAACGATGAGCCTCAGTGTCCGCATCGTAGGGACGCGGTCGCGGCTAATGTCGAGCATATATCCACGCGTTTCGAACATGCTTAAAAGGCTAGGTTTGGCACTTCTTTCGTCAACTTATCAAGACAGAAAGCGAGATTCTCCTTATACTGGCGCGTCATTTCGGGTGCTCCCGCGACATCACTCACGCATTTCCACGCGCGACACTCCACCCCCGCCGCGGCACATACATGGGCAATTGCCGCGCCTTCCATATCCCTCAGCCCCGCATTAAAGCGGCGCAAAAAGGCGTGCTCTGCCTCGTCGTCCGTAAAGTGGTCGCCTGTGACGAGGGTCAGGGCGCGGGGAGCTTCCGCGGCACTTACCGTAAGCGGCAAATAAGGTGAAGTATACTCATCTAGTACGCCAGGGGCTGTGCCATTCACTGCCGCGAGGTCAAAGTCATATTCAACGGCGCGGGCGATGGGATAAATCTCGCCCACTTTCTGGCTCGGCAAAAGCCCACCCGCGACACCGATGTTAAGAATCCGCCGCGGCGCATAAAGGCTAAGAGCTAATTGGGTCGCCGCCGCGGCATTTACCTTACCTATGCCCGCGATAATGACGGCAATGGGGCGTCCGTTTAGGGTGCCTTCCAAAATGCGCCGCCCGAAGAGTGTCCGCTCAGTCTTCTCCACCAAATGTGCCGCGATCGCGGCACTTTCCTTCGCCATCGCCACCACAAAAACAAGCCGCTCTAAACCCAAAGTCTTCTCCATATTAAAGCCCTTCCTCCTTGCGCCTAAGGCAAACGGACGCTAGAAGCGCGAAAACGAGCGGCGCAACGACGATATTCGCGACAATCGCCTCGCCTAACTCCTCATTTTCCACATATTCATCGGCAATAAGGGACTTTATCGGCGACGGACGCGAAAAGGGACGCGTCAGGCGGTCGACGGTGCGCGTAAGGGCAAGTCCCCAGCGGTCTAGGCGGTTCGTTTCGAGGGGGTCGGGGTAGTTTTCTATGACATCCGGTCCCACAAGCGACACGAAAAGGAAGCCGAGTAAGGTGAAAACGGCGACAGATCTCCCCAGCCCCGCACTTAAGAAGGTGGCGAACGCAATTACAAGCGAGGCGAGCGCAATTAGGACAATCCCCGCACGGATAAGATTGCCGCGGAAAGTCCCCGCCTCATCCATGAGTTGGACATCCTTTCGCGGACGGTACATCAAGGTCGTCTTACCTTGATTAAAGAAGGTAAGAGAGGCTTCCGCCGCGGCATTTGTTGTTGAAAGTGGTGCTAAAAGGGTGCTTTTGACGACATTCGAAACGGCGACAGTCTCCCCTCCGCACGAAACAAGCCCATATACTTCGCCGCGGGTATCGTAGAGACTTGCGAACTTAAACCGCGCGAGGCGAGTGCCCGCGAGCACCCCTTTCGGCGCGGCAAATCGCCAAAGGACGACTGCGTTCGTTGGGATTGTGTCATAGCGGTCGTAGGCTTTCTGCTCTAAAATGCGCAAAACTGCCGCCTTTTTCATCTTTTTGACGGCTTCGGGTGTCTCGGGGTTCTTCATGTAATCGGCATACGCCTCCTCGGCTTCCGCCGCGGGACTTTGCATAAGGGGATAGCGCACGTGGTAGGCAGTGCGGTTCGTCTCCAAAACAAATGCCGCGACGATAAGGGCAAGCGCGATTACCGAGGCACACGCCGTAGTCAGGGCGAGCATGCGTCCCCAAGCGAGTGAAAAGGCGGGGATAGGGCGCACAAGCGAGAGTTGCAGGCGTTTCGCCGCGCGTTCTTGGGCGAGGGAACCTGCCGCGCTCGCCCCAAAAGCAAGGAGTGCAAGGGCGAAGACAACCCCGACACCATAAGTTAAAAAGACTTCCCGCGCACCTTCCTCGGTGCCGTCCGACTGGAGCCAAAATGGTGCGGAAGCTACCCAAACGAACGAAAAAAGCCAAAGAAGCGGCAAAACACCCGTCCGAATTAAGGCGCGCCACTCAAGGGTGAATATCTCGCCAACGCGTCTCATATTAGACTTTGGGTGCCGCGGCAGTTAAGAATGGGGCGACTTCAAAGGTTCGTCCCTCGCCTACCTTGGCGAGGAAGTAGTCCTGAAGGGAACCCTGAAGGGACTTCACATCCCCCTCAGCCACCTTTTCCCCTTGATTAAGAATCGCGAAACGGTCGCAAACATCTTGTGCGTCGCCTAAAAGGTGGGAGGTCATAAGTACTGTCATCCCCGCTTTCGCTAAGGTCTTAACAAGTTCCTTCACCTCATTCGTGGAAACTGGGTCAAGTCCGCTCGTGGGTTCATCTAATATAAGGAGCTCGGGACGCCCAATAAGTGCACAGGCGAGCGCCAAGCGCCGCGCCATGCCTTTCGAGAATCCGCCCACCGCGCGCTTGGAAACCCCCTCAAGTCCTACCATAGCGAGTAAGGCAGCCGCCC
The DNA here is from genome assembly GCA_963600185.1 of Azospirillum sp. 51_20. GTDB lineage: Bacteria > Verrucomicrobiota > Kiritimatiellia > RFP12 > UBA1067 > UBA1067. The sequence goes on from CAVCAF010000032.1 coordinate 12,650, forward strand.
GCTCTTTCGCCTCCCTCCGCGGCAAATTGCAAAGTCCCGCATAGTACCGTAGCGTCTCGGTCGCGGAAAGAAATGGATGTAGATAACTGAGTTCGGGCAAGTATCCGAGCTTTTGCCGCGCAATAATGGACTTCGGCGACGCACCAAAGAGGGTCACTTTGCCGCGTGTTGGCGCGAGGAGCCCCAAAATCATCTTTATGGTCGTCGACTTACCGCTCCCATTCGGCCCCAGCAAGCCAAAGATCTCGCCACGATTTACACTTAAATCGAGTCCCTTCACCGCGTCCACGACGGGTCTGAGCCAAAAATCACGAAATGTCTTCGCGACGCCGTCTAATTTGACGACAGATTCCATTAGCCTATATCCTTTCGGTTCATAAAGTAAATACCGAGTAACGCACCGCCTACCAAAAGCGGGAGTGCCGCGCCTATAATAAGGAGTAGCTCGCCCCAAGCCCATCCGTCACGAAAAACGCGGCTAGACGGATAATAATTCCCGAGGGCAGGCAAAGCTATAATAAGGAGCCCAAGGGCAATTGCAAGCGCCACGCGATCTTTAAATCGGCAAGCCGCCGCCGCGGCAATTACCATAAAAGTCAAGGTCGGCACTAAGAGCGCGACGGACGAAATAAAAAGCCCCTTAAAAAGTGCCCATTCCCACGGGAAGCCCAGCGAAAGTGCCGCGAGAATAATCATCGTTACGAGCGAGGTAAACACAAAGCGTCCGTTCGCGAAACGATTCCAGAGTGCCCCCGCGAAGAGCCCGAAAAGCGGAATCGCCACGGCAATTGCAACGGCGGGACCCCAAATACGCGCGATATCCCCACGCACCGCGGCATATTCTGCGCCAATGAATGCGCCGCGCACGAGGGCAACTGTGACGCAAAAGATTATCCCTACGAGTAAGGTTACGCCGAGTCCAACCCCAATACACTTACTTAAAAAGAAACTGCCGCGCGAAATGGGGTGGGCGAGCGCCATAGCGAGCGTGCCACTTTCTTCTTCGCGGCGAATAGCCCGAACCGCGGCGAAAATGCCAAGCGCAATACCCCCAATCATCTCGGCGGAAAGCCCCGCTTCGCAAGCCATCCGTGCGGGAAGCCCAAAGTTATGGCAATGTAGGACGGGACCTATAATTGCCAAAACGAGTGCACTTAGTGTTAAAAGTAGCGATAAAGGTTCGGACAGCACCTCAAGCACCGTAGCGCGAATGACGGCTGAACGCGAACCCATTTCAACTCTAATTTATACGCGGTCTAAACCTTAGGGGACGATATGGGGCTTATTGCCCGACAATGGAATAGACCTGATAGAGATTCCAGCCCACAAAACCCATAATTACGCACGCGGCAATTTGGACGATGAGGCTCAAAATTGTCACGAAAGCGGGTGCATCCTCACTCGTCGCCTTTGCAGAAGGTGCCGCGGAAGCTGTGTCGGGTGTCGCGGGGAAGTCCGCAATGTCAGGTATCGCGTCCGGATTCGTCGCCGCATCAGGCATAGCCCCAAGCTTCGGCGCAGTAGGCGCGAGCGCGGCACCGGGGCGCGTCAACTTAAGGTGTGCGCCTGTCTTAAGATTGGCAGGGCGCGCAATCCTTAAGGTGCGCTTCTGGGTCATCGTTGGCGCGGGTTCACTCGCCGCGGGAGTAGACGCTGGTTTGGGGGCAGGTGCTGGGGCATCGCCCTTCACCTCGGGCGCAACCGCCGCGGCACTCGCCGCAGCTTCCGCAACAGGACGCGGCAAATCAACAGGACGCTTAATGCGGATCGTCTTCATCGGCGAGACGGGCGCTTCTTCTTTAGCGGGTGCCGCGCCGAGAGCTTCCGAAAGAGAAATACGCATCGTCTTCGACTTCGCCGCTTGCGCCTGCGATTCATTCATCGCCGCTTGGCTCGCGATAATGCCCGTACGGTGCAGGATAGCTTGGGCAGGGATTTCTTGGGTCACGGCTTTCAAGCGCTGGGTCAGACCCTTTAAGCGACCAATCGCCTCGTCCTCATTACCCGCGAGTGTTTCACGCGCGGGGGGTGGGGCTACCACTGGTTCTACCGCTTTTTCTGTTTCCTCTGCCATAGATGCCTCCGACTTTCTCCTAAAGGGTTAATTTACCGCGGCGTTTAGACCGCCATAACTTCGGCTTCCTTCGCCTTCAATTCCGCGTCAATCTTAGCGATGCCCGCATCCGTTTCTTTCTGGATATTATCGAGCGCCTGCTTAAGGTCGTCCTCAGAAATCTTCTTATCCTTCTCAAGCTTCTTGGCGGCATCATTCGCGTCGCGGCGCACATTGCGCATAGCGACCTTCTGAGCCTCCGCTTGGGTTTTCGCGACCTTCACAATCTCTTTACGACGCTCTTCATTGAGTTCAGGTACGGTAATGCGCAAAACCTTGCCGTCCGTCTGGGGGGTCACGCCGAGATTCGCCGCGAGAATCGCCTTATTCATTTCGGCGAGCACGGTTGGGTCAAAGGGTGTAATCTTAATCTGCCGCGGTTCTGGCGTGGAAATTGTGCCGAGATTCTTAATCGGGGTCGGCGCGCCGTAGTAGTCGACCTTAATCTGGTCAACCATTGAGGGATTCGCCTTGCCCGTGCGCAGACCCGCGAACTGGGTCTTTAGCGCGTCAAAACTCTTTTGAATCTTCGCCTTCGCGTCATTCAAAACTTCAGCTGTCGTTTCCATTTTAGTGTGTATCCTTGAATTAGATGTAGTGTTAAATTAGTTTCTTACTTGTCGCTGACGAGCGTACCAACCGCCTCACCTTTTACGACACGCTCAAGTGCGTCCCCATCGAAGAAGTCAAAGACGATAATGGGGATGCCGTTATCCATGCAAAGCGCAAACGCCGCGCTATCCATGACTTTCAGGCGCTTTTCAAGCGCAACTTCATACTTAAGCGAACCATACCGCTGGGCGGTGGGGTCTTTCTTCGGGTCGGCGGTGTAGATTCCGTCCACCTTAGTCGCCTTAAGGAGAGCGTCCGCACCGATTTCGCTCGCACGAAGTGCCGCGGCAGTATCCGTCGAGAAGTAGGGGTTGCCCGTACCACCCGCAAAAATGACGACGCGCCCTTTCTCAAAGTGCCGCAAGGCCTTGCGCTGGATGAAGGGCTCGGCGAGCTTATCAATCGCAATCGCCGTCATCACCCGCGTGGGGACGCCTATCGCCTCCAGCGCATTCATCATGGCAAGTCCATTGATAATTGTCGCTAGCATGCCCATCGAGTCACCCGTGACGCGATTCACGCCCTTACCCGCACCCGTTAGCCCACGGAAGATATTGCCGCCGCCAAGCACAATGCCAACTTGCACCCCGAGTTCATGGATTTTCTTCACCTGCTCAGCCATAAAAGCGAGCCGCGTCGGGTCGATGCACTCGCCCGTTTCATGGTTCCCAAGCACCTCTCCCGAGAGCTTGAGAAGTATACGATGATACTTCAAATCAGTCTTATTCATTTTTACACCCCTTATTATACAATTTATCGCCTCCACTTACAACCCCTATTTTCAGAAAAACGCGGCCACCGCGGCACTTCCCGCGGCACTTTGCACCTGCCGCGGATGCCTAAAACGACGCGGACGCGCCTTTACCATCCCTTTGAGAGCGCATTTAGACCCATGTGCATTGACGCGACTTGCTCATAGTTAAGAAACTTCACTCTATTGAGTATGGGTCTAAAGATAGAGGACTGTATTTTATCCTCAAACTCCTTCTCGCGACAAATGTCAGCCACAATATAAAACCGCGCAAAAAAGTCCTGCAATTCATAGAACTTTGATAAGGAGTTCTTGATATCCGTTGTGTGCTCTACTTCATAGAAATCAGAAGGCATGTTCCGCTCATTAAACCAAATAACATCAATTGTCCGCGCCCTGCGCAATAAAGTCTCGTATGTAAACGCGGGCAGTTCATAGGTATCAGCAACTTCACCGAGCTTCTTATCTAAAAAGAGTCTATTTTTATCTTGTGCAGGCACATAAGTACACTGCTTTTTCAACTTGCCTATTTCAACGAGCAACCCTTGATAATAGCCGTGGCTAAACCGCTCTTCGCTATGCTTGTCGCCCGCTTTAAGCTTAAATCTATTCAAAACATCATCACGGCAAGACTCTAACGCCCACAAACCTGGACGGATCTTAAAAATAGCCGCGTTCTCTTGGACAATTCTTCTCACAGTAGCTTCAGGTGTTTTAGTCTTCCAAGTTGAGAAATCGAGCA
>CAVCAF010000033.1:0-12099 GCA_963600185.1 Azospirillum sp. 51_20
AGAGGGGGTGCCGTTTCTACTGTCTCGCCCTCCCCGAGACAGTGTCTCTTTGAGAGTTTAGACAGGATTAACAGGATTTTCAGAATTAGAGTTGAAGTATGAAGTTGAAGTTGAAGAAAGGAATTGTAATCAATTGGTTACTTTACCACTCTTCAACTTCAACTTGGCACTTCAACTTAAAAAGCTCTTTGCGAACTTAGCGTTAACTTTGCTATCTTTGCGTTGAAAAACGCAACTTGATCTTTGACAATTGAATATTCGTTATCTTCAGCGGTTAGCCTTTGAAGATGAGGAAGCGGCGCGCGAGGTAATTAAACGCGAATGAGAAGATGATTTGGGTAAGTGCCGCGAGGGTGGTCATGACCCCGAAGGACGAGATAAGCCACGAGCCGATGAGTGTCGCGAGTATCATCGCGAGTGCCGAGACACCCACGAAAAGCATAAGCTCAACATACCACTTATGGCGACCTGGCGTAAACACGAAAAGGCGATTAAAGAACCAGCAAAAGAGATTCGAGATGAGAAACGCGAGTGCTGTTGCCACAAAGAAGAATAAGGCGCGCTCTTTATCGCTTATATTCGCGCTCGCCGCGGGGAGTCCGAGTAACCGAACCGCCCAATCGTCCGCCGTCAAACATCGCAAAACCGTTGCCGCGAGCGTATAAAACGCGACTACTTGAATAAAAGTCGAAAGTACGCCCACGAGAGCGTACTTTACGAATTGCACAGAGGCACTCGCCTCATGTGAGAGATACTGGCGAAGTTTAAGCATTAAACACCGCCGCGTCCGCGCAGGGAGCCATGGCTCAAGAAGCCCTCGTACTTACGCACGAGCAAGTGCGACTCCATAATACGCAGGGTATCCAGCGCGACACCAACGATAATGAGGAGCGAGGTGCCGCCAAAGAAGCTCGCGATTGCCCAAGGGATGTTGAGTCCGCCCATGAGCAACATCGGTATCAAGGCGACGACGAGAAGTCCGACACCGCCGATGAGGGTAATCTTCGTCATGAGCGCGTCCAAATACTCCGCCGTGCTACGACCAGGGCGAATGCCAGGCAGGTAGCTACCATCCTTCTTCAGATTTTCCGAGATATCCACCGCGTTGAACTGCGTGGCGACCCAGAAGAAGGTGAAGAAGAGGATGAGACCCGCGTAAACGCAAAGATGAAGCGTGGACATCTCAGAGAGTTCATGCGCGAAGCGATAGAGTGCGCCGCGGAAGCCTGTATCCGCCGAATTGGTGAACTTCATAATAATCGCAGACGGAATCTGAATGAGCGGCTGGGCGAAGATGATTGGCATAACGCCCGTATAGTTTACGCGAAGCGGCATGAAGGTCTGTTGCATACCGTAGCTATTACCGCCCACAACCGAACGCCGCGTGGAGTGAATCGTCACCTTACGCACGCCCTGCGTCAACATAACCGTGCCCATAACGACGAGCAAGAAGAAGAGGATGAGAATCACGAGTTCCGCATAGCCCGCCTGCGCCGTGCCCGCCGCGCCATTCACACCGAAGTAGCGTTCCCACGCCGCGAAGAGTGCCGAGGGGAGGCGCGAGGTAATGTTAATCATAATGATGAGCGAGGCGCCATTGCCAATGCCGAAGGTGGTAATCTGGTCAGCAATCCACATCACGAAGAGTGACGCGCTCGTCATGCCAATTACCGTCATCAAATTAAAGCCAAGCCCAGGGTTCACCACAATGGACTGTCCCTCAGGGAGCGCAATGCCGAGCGCGGCAGGATGTGAAAGTGCCGTCGCGATACCCCACGCCTGAACGACGCAGAGCACAATCGTTAAGTAGCGCGTAATTTGCGCGAGCTGTTGGCGACCCGACTCACCATCTTTCTTCATCTTTTCCAAAACTGGGATGACGGAAGAAAGAAGCTGAATGACGATCTGTGCCGAGATGTAAGGCCAAATGGAGAGGAAGCCGATCGCGCACTGCCCTAGTGCGCCGCCCGTGAAGACCTCAAACCAATCGAGGAGTCCGCCTTGGGAACTCTCCTTAAAGTTGGTAATGATACCGTTAAGAACAGTCCAGTCCACACCCGGGGTAGGAATCTGCGAAATCAAACGACACACGAAGACGAGCCCGAGCGTAATCAAAATCTTTTTGCGCAGTTCGGGAATCCGAAACGCATTAGAAAAACCTTTAGCCATTGACATGTTGCAATTACTCCTTAGAAATCATTTCGTAAGATTATACCAATTTATGCCTCACTTTTCAAGGTAAACCTCTCAGAAAGTGAAATTAAACCTTCTTAAGTGCCTGCGCAAGGTCGGCAATCAAGTCCGCGGGATCCTCAAGCCCAATCGAAAGACGGATGAGGTCAGGCGGGATGCCCGCCGCTTTCAATTGTGCGTCCGTCAATTGACGGTGGGTATGCGAAGCGGGGTGCAAGACGCAACTCCATGCGTCCGCGACATGGGTGACGATACCGATGAGCTTGAGGCTATCCATAAACTTAATGGAAGCGGCGCGTCCGCCCTTAATGCCGAAGGTCATCACGCCGCAAGGCGAGTTGCCGTCAAATTGCTTCTTAAGGAGCTTATGGTAGGGGCTGTCGGGGAGACCCGCGAAGTTGACCCACGCCACTTTCTTCTGCGCCTTCAGCCATTTAGCGACGGCGAGCGCACTCTCGGCATGGCGGCGAATGCGTACATGTAGCGACTCAAGCCCCAAATTGAGCAAGAACGAGTTAAACGGCGAAGGCACCGCGCCAAAGTCGCGCATAAGGTGCGCCGTACACTTCGTAATGTAGGCGAGTTTACCAAACTTCTTCGCGTAGCTGAGCCCGTGATACGAAGCGTCTGGTTCAACGAGACCTGGAAACTTCGCCGCGTGAGCGGTCCAATCAAAGTTGCCCGAGTCGACAATGCAACCACCGACTTGGCTCGCGTGACCGTCCATATACTTCGTCGTCGCGTGGGTGACGATATCGCAACCGAAGCGGAACGGACGGCAGAGGACGGGCGTCGGGAAGGTGTTATCCACAATCAACGGCACACCGTTCTTATGGGCAATCTTAGCGAACTTAGCGATATCCAGTATCGCGCCTGAAGGGTTCGCCACCGTCTCACCAAAGACGCATTTCGTCTCGGGACGGAATGCCGCTTGGATTGTTTTCGCGTCCGCGTCAGGGTCAACAAAGGTGAAGTCAATGCCGAGTTTACGCAGCGAGACATTAAAAGCATTGAATGTACCGCCATAAATCTGGGTCGAGCAAACGACATGATCGCCCGCGCCGCAAAGATTGAGTATCGCGTAAGTATTCGCCGCTTGCCCCGAACTCGTCAAAATCGCCGCGACACCCCCTTCTAGCGCGGCAATCTTTTTCGCCACCGCGTCATTCGTGGGGTTCGCGAGGCGCGTATAGAAGTAGCCCGATGCCTTCAAGTCGAAGAGATCCGCCATATGCTGGGTCGTGTCGTACTTAAATGTCGTGGACTGATAAACAGGCACCTGCCGCGGTTCACCACACGCGGGAGACCAGCCACCCTGCACACATAATGTATCGATTTTCATAGAGAGCCTTGCTTTCTCTTATGGTTATCGCGCAAGCGGTGCGCTTGAACGATAATTCCTTTTACAACAAAATAGGTAATGGGGGTCATGATTGCCGCGAGCAAAAACCCGCCCGCGAAAAAGCCGCCCAAGACGCGTCCACTTAGACTCGCGAGGATATGCCACCCTTCTACACTCCAAACTGAAGCCTCGGCAAGACGCTGAACGACCCCTTCGCGCAAATATTCCCATGTTAAGGGAAGCCCAATTAGGCGACTACCCACCCAAATCTGGACGGGGTAGATAAAGAAGATGGTCACAGGGTTCGTTATCAGCGTCCCCACCGTCGCGCCAATACGCGAAACGCGAAAGACGACCGAGAGCGGTATTGAGATAATGAGTTGCATACCAAACGGAATAAAGCACCCAACGAACATCCCGAGTGCCCACCCCGCCGCAACACGCTCAGGCGGCAACTTCTCACCTAGAATCTTGCCCTTTAATTCGCGGAAATATAGAAGGACGCGTTTCACTTAAACAGCGTGGATAAAGAGACCCGAACGCAGTTTGGGCTCAAACCAAGTGGACTTCGGCGGCATAATCTCGCCCGCATCCGCAATAGCCATAACCTCGTCAATCTTAACGGGTGCCATCGCGAACGCGAGTGCCGCGGTGCCCGCGTCAACTGCCGCGGTAAGTGCCGCGTCGCCACGAATGCCGCCCACGAAAGCAATGCGCTTATCGGTGCGCGGGTCGCCTATGCCGAGAATCGGCGCGAGGAGCTTCTCTTGCAAATAACTCGCGTCCAGTGCTTCAACTGGTGTTGCATTCGCGGGGACATTCCAAGAAAGCGTTGTCCATTTACCCTTAAAATACATGCGGCACGACCGCGTGCCTGAACCCGTCCCAATCGAGAAGTTCTCACTCACACGCGAAAAGAACTCGTAATCCGAAAGCCCATTCATATCGCGCAGAAGGCGATTATAAGGGAGGATCCGCAATTGGCTCGCGGGGAAAATTACCGCGGGGAACCAACGACTCTCGCCTTCGAAGTTATGGGCGGCGGCATAACGCGAAGCTGCCGCGCTTCTGTGGTGTCCGTCCGCAATGTAGGCGGTGGGGATACGCGCGAAAAGTTCCTGCAACTCGTCCGCACGGCAACTCGCCGCGGGGGCGAGCTCCCAAACCGTATGGCGTACGCCGTCTTCCGCCGTGAAGTCATAGAGCGGCGTTTCATGGCACGCCTCAAGAACGAGCGCGTCAATCGCGGGGTCATCTGGATAAGTCAAGAACGCGGGTCCCGTATGCGCACCCAAGATCTCGATGTGCCGCGTGCGGTCGTCTTCTTTATCCTTGCGCGTCTTTTCGTGTTGCTTAAGAACGCCCGAGAGATATTCCTTCGTATCAAATGTCGCAACAATGCCCGTCTGAGCGTGGTTATTCACACTTTGACGGTAGACATAAAACTTCGCGATCTCGTCTTGAATAAGCGTCCCCTGCGCACGCAGCGCGTCAAACGCTTTGCGTGCCTGAGCATACGCCGCGTCCGAGGTTGGGTCTGTCCCTTCGGGGAGGTCTACTTCTGGACGCGAGACATGCAAGAAGCTCTTCGGATTCGCCTTCGCGAGTTCGCGCGCTTCAGCCGTACTTACAACATCATAAGGGACTGCCGCGACGGACGCGGCATCCCCAACATTCGGCCGTATAGCCGCGAATGGACGCAGGGTCATAGAGTCTTAGAAGCCGATATTAACGAAGGGGCAGAAGCGCACTTCTGCATCACGAATGATATTAATCGCGCCAATCTGGAAGCCATAGAACTCTTCCGCGCGGTTAATAAGACCAACCTGCAAGCCGCCCATTTCGCCGACGGCGTTGATGAGTCCACATTGAACGCCATTCAAGCGACCCGCCTCATTCCAAAGACCGACCTGCAACCCGAAAGCATCCGCCTGCGCTGCCGAGTTATAGATACCGATCTGGGCACCCGAGAGCTCATCTTTCACATCACTACGAAAGACATTGATTTGGATGCCCTCGAAATACTTGGAGCGTCCCCAAAGACCAACATCAAGACCCGTCACATTTTCCTGCTTCGTGGAAAACGGGATGGTGAGGCGAAGCCCAATCAAGTCAGGTGTCTCAGGCCACTCGCAGAACGCGAAAAACGCGGGCCACAAGGCTTCTTTAGCGCGCGGCGTTTCGGCGGTCGCCGTAGCAGAACCCTCCTCGGTTTTCTCGCTTAGCGCAGCCTCTTCAGCATGTGCCGCGACGAATGACGCGGCTAACACCAGACTCATCAACAACTGTTTCATTGCGATTTTCCTCTCTAACTTTCTAATACTGTTTACATTATACGATTTTTGCGTTGATTTGGCAAGAGCCTAGAGCTATATTTTTACATAGCCTTAGCCAAGGCCGCGGCGAACTCAGAGCACTTAACCTCGGTCGCGCCTTCCATTTGCCGCGCGAAGTCATAGGTCACCATCTTGGCGGCGATAACCTTATCCATTGCCGCGACGACAAGATCCGCCGCTTCGTTCCAGCCCATATGCCGTAGCATCATCTCGCCCGAAAGAATCAGCGAACCTGGGTTGACCTTATCGAGTCCCGCATACTTCGGCGCGGTACCATGCGTCGCCTCGAAGACGGCAACGCCTGTCTGATAGTTGATGTTCGCGCCAGGCGCAATACCAATACCGCCCACCGTCGCCGCGAGCGCGTCCGACACATAGTCGCCATTCAAGTTGAGTGTCGCGATGACATCATACTCCGCGGGACGCGTTAAGATCTGTTGCAAGAACGCGTCGCAGATGCAGTCCTTAACCACAATTTCACGCCCTGTCTTCGGATTCTTGAATATGCGCCAGGGCCCCTTATCAATGAGCGTCGCACCATATTCGCGTGTCGCGAGTTGATAGCCCCAATCACGGAACGCGCCCTCGGTAAACTTCTGGATGTTGCCCTTATGAACGAGCGTCACCGACTTGCGGTCATTGGCAATCGCGTAGTCAAGTGCCGCGCGCACGAGCCGCTCAGTCCCCTCCAGTGAAACAGGCTTAATGCCGATAGAAGCCGTCTTCGGGAAGCGGATCTTCTTAACGCCCATCTCGCCGAGCAAGAACGCTTTCACCTTCTCTACTTCGGGCGTACCATTCATCCATTCAATGCCCGCGTAGATATCTTCGGTGTTCTCACGAAAGATGACCATATCCGTAAGCTCAGGCCGCTTCACAGGCGAAGGCACGCCCTTAAAGTAGCGCACAGGCCGCAAGCAAACATAAAGGTCAAGCTCTTGGCGCATGGCGACATTGATGGAACGAATACCGCCGCCGACGGGTGTCGTAAGAGGTCCTTTAATAGAGACGATATAATCGCGGCACGCTTCAAGCGTCTCTTTAGGCAGCCACTCGCCCGTCTTGTTGTAGGCTTTTTCGCCCGCGAAGACTTCAAGCCACGCAATGGCGCGTGCGCCCCCATACGCCTTCGCAACTGCCGCGTTAAGGACTAATTGTGCCGCGCGGGTAATGTCAGGACCAATCCCGTCACCCTCAATGAAAGGGATGATCGGGTTTGCGGGAACAACGAGTTTCCCATCTTTCAAAACTATCTTTTCGCTCATGCCTTACATTATACCAAAAAATCGTCCGCCTGTGACCCCCCTTTCTGCGGCACTTAGCCACGCTTTTTAAAAGGCTAGGGAAGACTCGTTTAAACCCTAATCCCCTCACGATCGTACCCTAATCCCCTCACAGGTCATACCCTAATCCCCTCTTTAACGAGCGGGGCTAATGTTTATTAATGGGCTACTTTTTGCAAGACTAAAGGGGCGATTTTCCCATTCCTCTGCCCATTTTCTAATGAAATCGACAAAAAATCGTCTGAGTGCCCTTCTCCTCGTGGGCTTAATATGGTATAATAGTAGTATGAAGAAAATTGCCGTATTAATGGGCGGAACTTCCAATGAGCGTGCCGTTTCGCTCATAAGTGGAGATAATGTCGCAAAAGCATTATCCTCGCTTGGTATTTATCATGTAACACCCCTAATATTAGATGAGGACAACCTAGACGCGCTCCCTGCGGATACGGACGCTGTTTACATTGCGCTTCATGGCGGTTGGGGCGAAAATGGCGGCGTACAAGAAGCGCTCAACGCGCGGCACATTCCTTATACAGGCCCTGGTGTGGAAGCCTCGCGACTCGCGATGGATAAGATTCTCACGAAGCGTTGCCTTGACGCAAAAGGTGTCCCCACGGGCGACTGGTACACAATCCCTGAAGGTGCACCCCTAGAACCGAGCCGTTTCGGCTATCCAGTTGTTGTAAAAGCGCCGCGCGATGGGAGTAGTGTCGGGGTCTACAAGTGTAATAACGATGAAGAGTTCGCGCGAGCCGTCCGTGAGGCATGGCGTATTGATAGCGAAAAATATCCAGACAGTCCTCACGCGGCACTTGTTGAGAAGTACATCCCTGGACGCGAGATGACCGTCGGCATTATCGCGGGCGAAGTCTTATCCGTCATTGAGATTGTCGCCCCCTCAGGCTGGTATGGCTACGACGCAAAATATAAGTCGGAAGAAACGCGCTATCCGTTTCTAGAGGATAAGGCACTCGCCGCGGCACTTCAAGCGGAGGCGCTCCGTGCCTGGGAGGCGCTCGGTTGCCGCGGGGTTACGCGCGTAGACTTTCGTGTGGATGAGGCGGGGCGCGGCTATGTGCTCGAACTCAACACCTCTCCTGGCTTCACGGCACACTCCCTCGTCCCTAAAGCGGGCATAGCGACAGGGCTCACCTTCGCGCAAGTGTGCGACAAGATACTTTCCGTAGCGGACTACGATAAATGAGAAAGAAAGCCAAATCTTCCACTAACTCTTCGCGGATCGCGCTTCGCCTTACCGCGCTACTCGCAATTGTAATTCTCCTCGCAGGACTTTATTGGTGCATAGCGCGGTTGCGGGAGGTATGGATAGAGTCCGCGCGGATAACTAACGCGTCCGAACAAATCTTGCTCACGGGCAACGAGGACATCCCAAGTGACGCGATTTTATATACCTGCGGACTCACCAACGGCGCTAACCTCGCGCAATTGGCAGGCGACTTTGAAAACATCCGCACACGCCTTCTTAAGCGCCTACCCAATATCCGTGACATCTCCTTTATTCGGCACCTGCCTAATCGTCTTGAAGTAAATGTTGCCATACGCGAACCCGTCGCCCGCATAAAGGCACGCACAGGCGCTAAACGCGCGACTGGACGCGTCGTCGACAAGGAAGGCGTTGTATTCTTACGCGTGCCGCGAACCCAACTTCTGCCTGAAATAATAGAGGAGACAGCGACGGCGAAGGGACAAGCGCTTGAGGGACGCGCCCGCGCGGCACTTGACCTCGTTCTCGCCTGCCGTGAAGGAGAACTTGAGAAACTCAATCTGCGTGCGGTGGACGCGACATCGCCCGACCACCTACTCATTACCTTCGGCACATCCCACTATGACCGCGCCAAGATTGATTGGGAAGGTTGCGGCGAGGCGACCGAAAAAGCCCGCAAAGCCCTTAACAAGACGCTTTTACACCTCAAACAAGCCGTCGACAGTAAACTCGGCGACCGCGCTGTTATGTGGAACGCGACGATTCCTAATCGCGTCTTCGCCGATACCAAGGAGCCCATCCAATGACAAATGTTTATGCCGCGCTAGAAATTGGCACAACGCGCACGATTCTCGCCGTTGCCTCCGCTAAGAAAGGTGAACGGCTCAAAGTCGTTGCCTACGCCCACATCCCTTCAACAGGCGTACGCAAGAGCACCATTACCAATATGAATCACGCGACAAGCTCCGTGCATTCCGTCCTAAACGAGATTGAGAAGAAGCAACTTGAGAAGAATATGTCGCTTTCAATCTCAAACGCCTACTTGCTTGTGAATGGTGCGCACATCAAGGCGGATCCTTTTCAAGCGACGACCTCTATAGAAGGCGTAAAAGTAAAAGATAGCGATATCGACAATGTCCTTAATGCCGCGCGCGGCTGGTCTCTACCGCACGAGCGCGAGTTGCTCGATATTGTAGATCAAACTTACGCGATTGATACCCATGGCGGAATCTCCGAGCCACGCGGTATGAGTGGACGCGTCCTTAAACTTAACACGCTTCAAATCCATGCGGACGCGAATCGTATTGCTGATGCCCAAACCGTCGCCGACAATGCACACCTTGATATTATTGAGCCGCTCTGTGCGCTAACATGTGCGGGGGATGCCGTCCTAACCGAACGCGATAAGCGCGACGGAGTGCTTCTCATCGATTTTGGGGGCGGCTCAACAGGCTTCGCCGTGTATGCGGACGGTAGCCTCGCCTCATTTGACATCCTCGCCGTTGGCGGCGACCACATCACAAACGACATTGCCAATGCCTTTCGTACGACTATTCAGCAAGCCGAGACGATAAAGATAAATGAAGCGAGCGCCCTGGTGAGACCCGCGGGGGAAGCGAGTGCACGCATAAACTTACCTGGTAAATCCCCCCTCGTGCAAGACCGCACACTCTCCCGCAACGGACTTGATACCGTCGTTAATGCGAGACTTCGCGAAACAATTGGCATTATCCGCGATAGTCTCGATGAGCATGGCTTCTTGGGGCAACTCAATGCTGGCGTTGTTATTACGGGCGGTAGCGCGGCACTTACGGGACTAGACGAGCTTATCCATCGCGAATTAGGCATGAATGTTCGCCGCGGTACGCCCACTATTCTAGATGGCTTTGAGGAGGCTCCTCACCCCGAATCTTTCGCGGCAATTGCGGGTGCTCTCGCCTACGCTTATCGCAATGACGATAGAAAGCCGCTTTTTGGAAACTTATTTAAGGGCTTCTTCAAATGAATACAACTACTCCCTTAATGCTAATCGGTATCGGCACGGCGGGGTGCGCTATGGCGCGTGGTGTCCGCCGCGCATTTGGCGACTCTATTCGCCTTCTTCTAACCGATACGGACGCTGAAACTGGCGTAGCAGAGTCCCCCTTCATCCTTCTCGGCGGCGACCGCCTCTCAGGACGCGGCACGGGCGGGAATGATGTTAACGGACGCATGGCGGCGGATGACTCGCTCCATACGCTTGATACGGCGCTACAAGGTGTCCGTCTCGCCGTTGTTCTTACCGCGCTCGGTGGGGGCACAGGCACGGGCGCGACTATAGAGATTGTTAAATACCTTCACTCCCGCGCAATAACCGTACCTGTCTTCGCGACATTTCCGTTTAAGATGGAAGGCGAGGAGCGCTCACGCCGCGCACGCGGCGCACTGCCCCTCATTGCAGAGAATGCCAACGGAGCCTTCTTTATTCCGCTAGATAAACTCGTACAAGGCGAGGACAATATGGCGACCGCCCTCCGCCGTGCGGTAGACACGCTCGCCTCAGGTATTGCCCTCTTTTGGCGACTCCTCGAAAAGCCTGGCTACATTAGGTTAGACCTCGAGCGCTTACATCACCTTGTGGAAGACGCAGGGCGCTCGCGCTTCGTTGCCCTCTCCGCGCACGGGCCCAATCGTGTAGAAGAACTTCTCGCGAACCTCTCTCGCGCACCCCTCCTCGCGGAAGTCTCAGGCTCCTTGCAGTCCGTCTTATTAGGCGTGCTCGCGGGGGACGACCTTCGGCTGAGCGAATGCGCGGCACTCGCCAAAGGCGTAAGAGCCCTCGCGGGTGAGACAGTGCCCTTTAACCTCGCGACCGTGAATGATGAAGCAACCTTTGCCGATCGCTTAAGTATCGTCGTCTTTTTCTTTGAGCCACGCATTAGCGCGCCAAACGACAACAAAGTAGGCAGAGGCACTTCTGCTCATAGTCCGCGCCGCTCCTTAAAAGGAACTAATGTTCTCGCGATTGGTCCGCAATCTCAAGGCGGACGCTTCTGCAATATTGAGGCGACCTTCTATCATAATGAGAACCTTGATACGCCCACTTACTTAAGAAAGGGTATTCTCATTGAGTCTTAATCGCGATGGACATATTAGGGTTCTGCCCCTACATGTTGCCAATAAAATCGCCGCGGGCGAAGTTATTGAGCGCCCCGCTTCCGTCGTCAAGGAACTTGTCGAAAACTCCTTAGACGCGGGTTCTCGCAATATTCATATCACTATCGCGGCGGGAGGACGCAAACTCATATCCGTTCAAGACGATGGTTGCGGAATGACTAAGGATGACGCGCTACTCTCGCTTGAACGCCAAGCGACCTCAAAGATACTCGATGTTAATGACATTGAGAACATTGACACCCTCGGCTTCCGCGGCGAAGCCGTGCCTTCTATCGCTTCCATCTCACGCTTCACGCTAACCACCCGCCGCGCGGAGGCGGATGAAGGGACGCAACTTGTTGTAAACGCGGGAACCCTAAGTGACATCTGCGTGGCGGGGTGTCCTCCTGGTACGCGCATAGAAGTGCGAGATCTCTTTTGTAATGTCCCCGCGCGGCGAAAGTTCCTGCACTCTCAAGCGACAGAAGAAAGTCACATCAAAGCCGTCTTTACAGCGCACGCCCTCGCCCATCCCAATGTAGGCTTCGCCCTAACGGTTGACGGACGCGAACTTTATCGTTTAGC
>CAVCAF010000033.1:12349-16708 GCA_963600185.1 Azospirillum sp. 51_20
GCGGCAATTCTTTTCTTGACGCTTCCGCCTGGGCAAGTGGATGTCAATGTGCACCCAACTAAGCGCGAAGTGCGTTTCCGCGATAATGGAGCGGTTAAGCGTGCCTTTTTGGAAGCTCTTGACGCGGCACTTAAGCCTATTCCCGTGCCTGACATTGAAGCCGCGCCAACGCCCCCCGAGCCGACACGCCCTGAACCTGTAGCCGAGCCTGCGGCAGTGCCAGCCGAGACGCGCGTTTATACAACAAATCCTACTGCGCCTCTTCCGCCACCTGTACGCCCTGCCCCACAACCAACACAAGTTGAGTTCGCGGTTTCGCCCGTCTCAACAGCATCCAAACCGTGGAAGTGGTTTCATTATCTAGCGACAACCGAAACAGGCTATTTGCTACTCGAGACGGACGCAGGAATTGTGACGATGAATCCAAAGGCGGCACGGGAACGGATTGTTTTTGAACATCTCGCCCATTCGCCGACACAAGCCCCCATAATTTCACAAACGCTACTCATCCCCGACATTATAAAGTTGCCACCAGCGGAAGCGGCACGGCTTCGCGGCATTCTTGACATAGTCGACAAGATGGGCTTTCATGTGGAAGAGTTCGGACGCGACACCTTCAAAGTGGACGCTATTCCGCAGATCGCCGCTAAAGTATCCGCCGCGGGATTGCTCACGACTATTGCGCAGGACTTCTCAGAAGGCGGTTCGCGCCGCGCGAATACCCATTGGCGCGAAGAGCTTATTGCTAAAGCCGTTGCCCGTTCGTGTGCGGGTGCCTATACTAAATTATCCCCTGAGGAAGCAATTCGCCTCGTGGAAGAACTTGCCGCCAGTCGCATGCCCTATGTATGCCCCCATGGTAAACCCATCATGATCTTCACTTCCACCCGCGAACTTAACCGCAAGTTTGGACGCGAATGACGGCGTTTTGGCGACAATCTCTCCTACTATTCCTCTCCCTTCGGGCGGGAGATCTCGTCACTCTCGCCGCGGCACTTTGGTTTGTGCCGCGCTTTGTTTCGCCTGAAGACTTGGGGGCGATTTTACCCGTCACATCCTTCGCGTCCTTCCTCGCTATGCCCATTTACGCCTGCGCACTCGTGACGATGAAACTTTCTACGGATCTCACAGGACGCGGGCTTAGGGGTGAGCGCACAACTCTCCTGCGCGGCGTTTTCACCGCTTTCGCGCTTCTCCTCCTTCTTTCACTTGGCTGTGCCGCGCTACTTTTACCTAATTACCTCGCCCAAATGCGTCTAACCACGCCTTGCGTCGGTTTTTTCATTATCGCCGCGGCACTTTTGGGCTGTTTCGCGCCAGTCTATACTGATGCACTCCAAGCCCTCAAGCGCTTCGGGACGCTTGGTGCCGTTGAGTTTTGTAGCGTCTTAGCGCGTGTAGGCGTTTTCGCACTTATCATGCCCCACCGTCCCCTTGTCGGATACTTCGCGGGGCAGTCCGCCCAGCCCCTCTGCCGCATTATTGGTGGCTGCACGGCACTTTGGCGCGAACTCATTGCCCCCGCGAAACCCTTTTGGACGCGGCAAACTCTCACAACCGCCATCCGTCTCTATATAGGCACGCTCCTCTATTTAGGGCTTTCTATGGCAGAAGGCGTTATGGAACAAAGCGTCATCCGCACCCAACTTGCGGCGACGGACTCAGCGGGCTACTACATGATTTCGCGCTTCTCGGACTTTCTTTATCTTATAACCATTCCCCTTCTCTGGGTCATGTTCCCCCATACAGCGGATGCCGCGCGCGAAGGTCGTCCCACGCGCACTTTTGTGCTCCCTGCTAGTGCCATTACCCTCGGCGTTTCAATCTTCGCCGCGCTAATCTATGTTCCGTGGGGCGCAATCCTCCTCGCGCTCCTCCCTAATGGCGCGAATTATAGTGCGTTTGCGCACTTCATGCCCTTCTTAGTACTCGCGACGGGGCTTACATCTTGCCAAGTCTTCTATACGAATGCAGAACTCTCAGCAGGGAGATTCTCCTTTCTCGCGTGGTTTGGCCCCCTAAACCTCATCGGCGTAGTCGTCCTCCATTTCGGCAGAAACCTCTTTACCTCTTTTAACTCTGTTTTAATCTTCCTCCTAGCGATTGCCGCCCTGCGTGCACTTTGTACGGGCATCGCGCTCGCCTGCCAAAAGGATAAAAGATGAAAGTTTCGTTTATCATCCCTACCCTCAACTCAGCGAAAACCCTAGGCGAATGCCTAAGGGCAATTCGTAATCAAACTTTCACGGACTACGAAATCGTGATTGCGGACGGCGGCTCTACGGACTCTACCCTCGACATAGCGCGGCAGTTTGGCGTGGAAGTAATTTGCGCGAATCCGCTCAAGACGGGGGAGGCAGGTAAGAGCGCGGCAATTTCTGCCGCGCACGGCAAATTACTTGCGCTTGTTGACTCCGACAACATTCTCCCAAGCTCTGATTGGTTAGAGAAGATGCTCGCCCCCTTCGCGCACCTCGAAATCTTCGCGACGGAACCCCTTCGCTACTCGGCACGCCCAACCGACCCTTCTCTTACACGCTATTTTGCCGCGCTCGGCATGAATGACCCCATTTGTCTTTTCGCAGGCAATTATGACCGCGTTTCATCCGTTACGGGCAAGTGGACGGGGCTAGATATCGCTACAAAAGAGCACATTGAACCAAGCGGACTTCGCTGGCTAGAACTGCATCCAACAACAACCCTGCCCACGATTGGGGCGAATGGCTTTATCTTTAGACGCGCTATCCTTGAAAAAGTGACTTGGCAACCTTACTTCTTCGATATAGATGTCGCGGCGGAAGCTGCCGCGAAAGATTGCGGTTTTATTGCTAAGGTAGACACCTCAATTATTCATCTCTACTGTGCGCAATTTAAGGACTTTGTCCGTAAGCAAAATCGGCGCATTCGCGACTTTCTTTACTTCGCCGCCGCCAAACAGCGCACCTACCCGTGGCAAGCGAGTAAGCAGCGCGGCGTTATTCTCTTTACACTTTCGTGCCTAACGCTACTCCCGCTCCTTATCCAGACGCTACTGCTCGCCGTGCGCAGTCCCAAAGGGACGCGCTCTGCCGCGCTCTGGCATATCCCCGTTTGCTACACGACACTTTGGGTCTATGGGCTTGGCTTCTTAGGTAAACTCCTCGGGCTTAAGCCGCGCCTCGCGAACCGCCAAAATTGGCAGGCTTAACGAAATACCAAAAATATGGTATAATATCCGCCACTTTATGAACAAGAATCATTATATAGGAGCCTTCTTTGGCATCCTCGCGGCAGTTTGCTACGGGACGAATCCGTTTGGTGCCGTTAATCTTTACCATGCCCATTGGGTGCCCGCAACCGTAATTATCTACCGCATGGCACTCGCGCTCATCGTCCTCGCCGCGACGGGGCTACTCTTACGCGAAAAGTTCCGCCCCTCAAAGAAAGATCTCCTCACAACAGCGAGCCTCGGCATTCTTTTCGCGGTCTCTTCTGGCTCTTTCTACACCGCCTTTACGCTAATGGATGTGGGTGTCGCGAGCACCATTCTTTTCATCTACCCAATTATCACCGCGGCGATTATGGTGGCGTTCTTTAAGGAAAAGTTACGGATAACGACCGTTCTTTCTATTTTGCTCGCGACAGGCGGCATAGCCTACCTAAGCCTAAGCGGCGGCGACCACCAAATTACGGCTAAAGGCGTATGGATTATGCTCCTCGCCGCGTCTACTTATGCGGTCTATATCGTGGTTGTCGATCGCGCACCTTGTTCGCTCAAGATCATCCCTATGACCTTCTGGATCATCCTCTTCTGCCTCGCGAGCCTCGTTCTTTGGGCGGCTCTCAGCATAGGCGCGAGCGCTTTTCACTTGCCTTATTCCGCGGCAGAATGGGGCTACGCGAGCTTTCTCGCGCTCGTCCCGACACTTCTTTCTCTCGCCTTCATGAACATTAGTGCACGGCGCGTCGGGTCAACTGCCACCGCCGTACTGGGTGCACTTGAGCCTCTAACGGCCGTAGCCATTGGCGTCTTTATCTTTGACGAAGCCTTTACTTACCAATTAGCGATTGGTATCGTCGCGATTCTCGTTGCCGTCGGACTCATCCTCATCCCACCCAAAGAAGCACGCAAATGAAACGCCTCGCCGATTGCCTCCTCATCCTCTTAACCGCACCCCTCTGGGGCGGACTCCTCGCGGCAATCGCGTTAATTATACGCTTCTATGACGGCAAGCCTATTTTCTTTAGACAAGAGCGTGCGGGGCGCGGTGGTCGCCCTTTCAAAATCCTAAAGTTTCGCACGATGCGCCTCGGTGAAGGGACGGATCTAGAGCGCACAACCCGCCTCGGCGCATTCCTTCGGCGCACCTCATTAGACGA
>CAVCAF010000034.1:0-16646 GCA_963600185.1 Azospirillum sp. 51_20
GGCATCGGCGCCACCGTCGTCTAAACGAAAATTGAGAATTGAAAATGTAGAATTGAGAATTAAGTTGTAAAACTAGCAATCATTTTCAATTTTACATTCTCAATTTTCAATTCTCTTTGATCTTTGACAATTGAATAATTCTTTGAATGCAAAATCTACTTGCAGGCGTAGAGGCTATATGCTATACTCTTCTCTGTTATGACGACACTCATTACAGGTGCAAGTTCGGGTATTGGCGAAGCGCTCGCTTACGCTTCGGCTAAGCGTGGCGATCGGCTCTTTCTGTGCGGACGCAATACGGCGCGGTTAGAAGCCGTCGTTCAAAAGTGCCGCGCGCTCGGTGCTGTGGCGGACGGTGCCGCTCTCGATGTCACGGACGCAGAAGCTGTCGCCTCTTGGCTCAACGCGTGTGATGCGCTCAGTCCCTTAGAGCGCGTTTTCGCTAATGCGGGTGTCTCGACGGGTGAGGAGACGAGCGAAAACTGCCGCACGACTTTCGCGACGAATGTGGGTGGTACAGTAAATGTCGTTTTGCCCACGCTCGAAATCTTCCGTCGCCGCGGCAAAGGGTGGCGGCAGATTCTGTTGACGGCGTCCATCGCGGGCTATGGACCCCTCGCGGCGTGTCCTAGTTACTCGGCGACGAAAAGCGCGATAAAGACTTGGGCACTCGCCTTGCGCGGGCATTGCCGTGTGGAAGGAGTCCGTATCTCAGCAATCTGTCCAGGCTTCGTGCGCTCACGCATTACGGCGAAGAACACTTGCCCCATGCCATTTTTTATGGAAGCTGACCGTGCGGCGGAAATCATCCTTCATCGTGCGGGTAAAGACATTGGGCTTATCGCGTTCCCGTGGGAAATGCGCCTGGCGACTTGGCTTTTATCGATCTTGCCCTTTAGAGTTAATGAGGCGCTCAATCGCCTCTTACCGCGCAAGGTCTCAAAAGCCTAAGAGCCTTAGATAGCCTTGCACGAGTTCGGGGCCGTAAAACATCCACGCGAGGCACCCGAGGCAGATGTAGGGTCCGTAAGGGATTTCTACAAACTTGCCGAGCCGTGCTTTCGCGGCTAAGATAAGCCCCACACCGACGAGCGACCCGAGAATGGAAGAGAGCATAAGCACCATAACGACGGCGAGAGGGCCAAACAAAGCGCCAACTGCTCCCATGAGGAAGACATCGCCCATGCCCATCGCCTCACGCTTAAATGCCTTTGAGCCCAGAAAACGGATGAACCAAAGAAGTCCAAACCCGAAGGCGAGTCCGCTGAGCGAGAGGAGCGGCGAAACCCCAAAAGGTGCGAGGGGGAAGTCGTAGCCGAAGTGCCGCGAAAGTGCCGCGCCGAAGCTGAGCACCACGCCATAAATCATGCCGCCGACCGTAACGAAGTCGGGCAGGAGCTTATGGTCAAAGTCAATGAAACTGCCAACTAACATAAGCGCGAGCCAAATCCACGCGAATGGCGCAGCGACCCCAAAGCGTGCATAGGCGGCGACGAAGAGGAGTCCGCCCAAAAGTTCAACGAGCGGATAGCGCGGTGAAATGGGATTCTTACACGCGGCGCATTTGCCGCGGAGCACGAGCCAAGAGAGAATGGGGATATTGAGATACCAGGGAATCGCCGCGTTGCACTTAGGGCAATGGGAAGGCGGCGAGACGATGGACTCCCCCCGCGGCACACGCCAAATGACGACATTGAGAAAACTCGCGAGGCAAGCCCCAAACGCGAAAACAAAGGCGTAGACCCACGGTAGCGGCAAGACTTGCATTTGGGCTATTCGCTCTTCAAGTCGCGGCTCATCATCGCGGATACCGCATTCGCCGCGTTATAATTCTCGTAGCAAAGCGCGTACACGAGGTCACAAATGGGCATTTCAACCTGCAACTTCGCCGCGAGGTCATGGATAACTTTCGCGTTCCAAACTCCCTCCGCGACCATTTGCATAGAGCCCAGAATCGCGTCTATCTTCTCGCCTTTACCAAGGCGTTCGCCAACGGAGTGGTTGCGCGAATGAACCGAAGTGCAGGTGACAATCAAGTCGCCCACCCCCGCGAGCCCGCTCATCGTCTCGGGCGTTCCGCCATAAGCGAGCACGAAGCGCTTCATCTCAACGAGTCCGCGCGTAATAAGTGCCGCGCGTGTATTGTCGCCAAAGCCCATGCCGTCCGAACAGCCAACGGCAATCGCGAGCACATTCTTAACGGCGCCGCCGATTTCCACGCCTACGGGATCCGTTGAGGTGTAGACACGAAATGTGGGACCCGACCAGATAGTTTGGACGCGTTGGGCGAGGCTTAAGTCTTCACATGCCGCGACAATGGCGGTTGGGATGCCGCGCGAAACTTCTTCCGCGTGAGTAGGCCCCGCGAGAGCAACGACGTTCTTAAGACCGAGAATCTCCTTAGCGAGTTGCGTCATGCGCTTATTCGTCTTCTCGCAAAGTCCCTTGGTAAGCGAGACGACGAGATGATCATTCGTGATAAGCCCCTTAAAGCCTTCAATAACGGACGCAAAATACTTCGAGGGGGGCGCGAGCACAACGACTTCAGCGCCCTCAAGTGCCGCGGCGCGGTCACTGGTGAGCTTTAGGCTCTCGGGTAAAATCACGCCTTTAAGGAACTTATCATTCCGCCGCGTGCGGCGCATTTCTTCTATGTAATCGGGGAACGCACCCCAAAGCGTGACTTCGTACCCATAATTCACGAGCAAAAGCGCGTTAGCTGTGCCCCAGCCACCATCACCAATAACGGTTATTTTCATAAGATATGCCCCATTTTCTCGCGCTTCGTCTCGAGATAACGCTTGTCGTACGCGGTTGGCGCAATGACAATTGGGACGCGCTCAACAATCTCGAGTCCGTAGCCGTCAAGTCCGATGACCTTGCGCGGATTATTCGTCATAAGGCGCAACTTCTTTACGCCGAGATCTGCCAAAATCTGTGCGCCCTCGCCATAATCACGCAAATCGGGTGCGAAGCCAAGCGCGACATTCGCCTCAACCGTGTCGAGTCCCTCTTCTTGTTTACGGTAGGCGTGGAGTTTGTTGGCAAGCCCAATCCCCCGCCCTTCTTGACGCATGTAAACAACCACGCCGCGTCCTGCTTCCTCAATCATCTTGAGGGCGGTATGGAGTTGTGGGCCACAATCACAACGCTCAGAGCCCAGCACATCGCCCGTGAAGCATTCGGAATGCACCCGCGCGAGGACAGGTTCGTCGCCCGCGAGCTCGCCCTTAATAATCGCCAAATGCTCAAGCCCCGTCAAGCGACTACGATACATCTTGAGCCTGAAGTGTCCGTATGAAGTCGGTAAATCAACATCCTCAACTGGCTCAACGAGCTTATCATACCGCCGCCGATAGGCAATTAAATCGGCAATGCGCGCCATTTTTAGATTGTGCTTACGCGCGAACTCTATATGATCGGGGAGCCGCGCCATGGAACCGTCCTCGCGCATAATCTCACAACAAAGCCCCGCTTCTTTGAGTCCCGCGAGGCGAATTAAGTCCACCGTCGCCTCAGTATGCCCCGCGCGTTTAAGAACGCCACCTTCGCGTGCTCTTAAGGGGAACATGTGCCCTGGACGGCGAAAGTCGCTCCCCTTCGCGCCTTGCGCCACCACCGCACGCGCCGTAATGCCGCGCTCCGCGGCAGAAATGCCCGTTGTCGTCGCGACCGCGTCAATTGAGACCGTAAATGCCGTATGATGATTGTCGGTATTCTCGCTCACCATCTGGGGCAAGTCTAGCGCGTCACAAAGCGCACCCGACATCGGCATGCAGATAAGCCCCTTGGCGTAGGTCGCCATGAAGTTCACATTTTCCGTCGTCGCGAACTCCGCCGCGCAAATACAATCGCCTTCATTCTCGCGGTCTTCGGCATCCGTCACCAGCACAATTTCGCCGCGCCGCAGGGCTTCTAAGCATTCCTCAACAGTATTAAACATGCGCTACCTTTCTTACGAACCTGGATGGACGGGGTGCCCGCCCGCCTTGCAGAGGGGGCACCCGCTTGGTTGCCATGTCTCGGGGGTCATATGCATAAGCGAGAACATCGGAATTGAGCCAAACGAGACCTTCCCCCCCGAGCGGTCAACAAGCAACACAACCGCGGCAACTTCACAGCCCGCTTTCTTCACAAGGTCAATCGTTTCTTGTACGCGCCCACCTTTCGTCACGACATCCTCAGCGACAACATAACGCTCGCCTGGCTTAAGCGTAAAGCGGCGCATAGCAAGTACCGTATTGGGCTTACCTGTCGCGTCCACGCCTTCGCCTTGAACCTTCTCAGCAAAGACGCATTTCGTGTCCAGCGCGCGGGCAACTTCGTGTCCGACGAGAATGCCGCCCACAGCAGGCGAAATCACGCCATCTATCTTGCCCAATTCACAACCCGCCTTCATCTTCTCCACGACAGCATCGCAGAGTTTCGCCGCGATTCGCGGATACCGCAAAACATTCGCACACTGAAAATAGCGGTTGGAATGAAGTTTTGAGCGCAGTTCAAAGTGTCCCTCAAGTAGGGCACCAGTTGATTTAAACGCTTCTAATACTTCCGCTTCGGTCATCATAGTTTGGATTCCTTTTCAATCTTCGATTTTAAGTAGTTCGGCTCGCGTAAAGGGGTTCGCGTTCTTAAGTTCCGTCGCCTCATTCTGTGGGGCAATCGGGCGCGGCGCAGGCGCAGCAAGCGAGAATGGGCGCGGCCAAGGTGCGCGGCGCGTAATGCGCAACGGCAGGTCTTTTACACAATCCCCCATCGAGAGAATGCTTACAGGTTCGCTCTCAGGCAAATCAAGCGCCGTTAAATCAACAGTATGCGCCCTAGCCTTAGTTAAGCCAGGATGCCACGCCGAGCGAATCGCCTTTACCGCGGCAATTTCCTGAGCTGGTGTAAGAAAGATGAACGAGCCAAAAGCGTCCGTTTCGGTTGCGGCAGTGGGGGCGAGCGTCGTAGGGAGCGTCCGCAAAAAGGCGTACATCAAAAGCGCGAGCGCGGCAGGGACTGCGAATGTCAAGAGAAGCAATAAGAACTCGCTCCGTAAGCGTCGCTGGGGTCTATACACGCGCTTATTCATTCCCCTCCCGCTCTAACGCATCATTCTTCGCCGCAAAAAAGAGTTTCTTTACGCCGCTACGCCGCGCCATTGCCGCTAAACGCATAAGGTCGCCCCCCGCTACGCGCTTATCGGCGAGCACAAGCAGGGACGGGAACTCCGCGGCACTTACGCGCGTCGCTAATTGGTTCGCGAAGGCATCCATAGAGGATTCATCCTCTAATACATAACGCGCGTCATCAAAGAAAACAAGCGTCTCTTTCGCCGTGGGCATTACGAGCGCGGCGAGGGAGATGTTCGCGTGGTCCATCGCGTCCGATGAAGGCAAATCAAACAACACGCCCTTCGCCGAAGAAAGCGTCCCCGAGAGAAAATAAAGAAGCAAAAAGAGGAGCATTACGGCGACATAGGGGACGGCTTCCACAAAGGGGAGCCAATCACCTAACTTCGGACGCGAGAAGTCCGTCGTGCGCACTGTACGCCAATTCCAATTCATTGCGCGGAACCTTTCGCGGGCGCTTCTTTCATAGCGAAATAGCTTACGATGGAAGTCGCCGCGGCTTCGAGGTTATAGACAATACGATCAACGCGCAACTTAAGGCACGCGTGCATAACAATGACGGGAATCATCACCGCGAGCCCAAACGCCAAAGACAAGAAAGCGGGAGTCGCCGCGCTAAGAAGATCCGCACGCGAAACAAGCACCTCACTATTTATAAGCACCAAGGTACGCACAAAGCCGAGAACCGTACCGAGTAGCCCCAAGAGTGGCGCAATACGCCCAATAATCGCCAGTGTCGCGAGCCGCCGATAAAGGCGACTTACAATAACGCGTCCTTGGGCATCCACGGCTTCGCGCACAATATGTACGCCCGCCGCGCGACTGCGAATCGCGCACGCCATGAGTTCGGCGACAGGTACAGGCGTATCCTCACAAATAGCGAGCGCCTCACCTTCATTGCCGCTATCAAGGATATTAAAAACCCCCTTCGTGAAGTCCTGCCAGTCAATTTGGGCGCGGCGCAATTCAAAGAAGCGACCCCAAAACACAACGAAGGCAACGAGCGCGAGCGCGAGCAGAATCCAATACATGGGGTTATCAAAAGTAATCATTAGTAGAGCCCTCCCGTTTGTAATTTATCAATTCGCCGTTCAGCCTCAACTGCCGCGGGGACATCACTCGCCGCGACAAGTTCTAGAATGCGTTCCGCCTGCCGCTTAAGTCCGCGCCGCTCATATTCGTCGGCGAGGCGAAACGCGGCTTTCACGAAGACTGCACGCGCTTCATCATCAAACACGACTCCCGCGAGGCGACTAGAACGATAAGCGAGAACCACATTCGTATAATATTCATCAAGCGCACCCTCTAAACGCCCCATCTTCTCAAGCGTCCGCGCCACCTTATAAGCGACAACTAAACGCCGCGAGGGCGGCAAGGCTTCTCCCTGTCCAATCATATGATAAGTGAGTAACGCCTCCTCATAGCGCGTGGGGTTATCCGCCCCCATGGCAAAGAGGGCATCCGCCTTCAACATCCGTGCCGTAAGACGGTCAGCGGCGGAGTCCACCGAAGCATCAAATGCGCGGTCAAGGACAAGGATCGCTTCCTCAAAACGCGCGAGGGCAATCAGTGCCTCGCCCTGCACAAGGTACGCGTCAAACCGTCCCGCCACTTTAGGGTAGTCATTTAAGCACTTTGTACTTAGGCTCACCGCATACTCAAATGCACCGCCCGCATAGGCCGCGCGCGCCGCCCAGATAAGTGCCGCGGCAGCTTCGGGATTGGGGGCTATACTCGCGGCATATTCCGCGAAGAGTTTCGCCGCGTCATGCCACCGCGCTTGGCTATAAGCATATTTCGCGAGCCAATGCTTCGCCTTATTTCGTGCCTCGCTATCCTGCGCCTGAGTCGCCACTTCCCGCGCTTTCGCGACAGCTTCCTCGTCACGGTTGAGTCCGTAAAGGCAAAGGACATCCAAATACGCCATTTTATCCGCCCGCGCAGGATCTTCCTTCGCTAAGTCGGCGAAAACACGCCGCGCTTCTTCAAATTGGAATGCGCGGTAGAGTTCTCGTCCGTGCGACTCCATTTCTCTCAACTTCACAAGGACGGCGAGTTTCTTACCCGCGGGTGTCTCGGGGTATTTCGCGAGAACCGTGCGGTAGCGCTCCATCGACTCCTCTGCGCGTCCTGCTTCCGCGAGCATATCGCCCTGGACGAGGAGTATCTGGGCACGCTCAAGCGCATTTGTGACGCAACCTTCCGCCGCGCTAAACGCGTCCAGCGCCTCATCAACGCGTCCCAATTTACGATAAGCCCAGCCGCGCTCTACCTGAAGTTCACCATTCTTGGCGAGCGTAGGCCATATCTCTAATGCGTCACGATATGCTTTTACGGCTTCCTCATTGCGTCCCGCGACAAGCAAAGCGTGGGCGTAGGCGAGGAATGCGGGCTGGACATCGCGTCTATCGGGATGGCGTTGCGCCGCTTCACGGATAACTTTCTCAGCCACCGTAAATTTGTTCGTTTCCGTGAGATCATGTACGGCAACCTGCAGGGCTAATTGATTCCGTGAAATAGCTACTTTAACTTGCGGCAAAAGATTCGTCGTTAGCGCGTACTCATTTAATTGTAGTGCCGCGAGCACCCGCGAAAACTCTTTGTTCTCTTGAGAAGTCGCTATTTTTCGCCAAATTGCCTTCGCGCGATCGGCTCCGCCTGTTGCGTTAAGAATATCCGCGGCAACGAGTTGTTCAGCCGTATCGCCCTTCTCTAACTCTAACTTCCCAACGAGCGTAGCCGCCTCTTTAGTTTCCCCACGCTCCAAAAGCAAGGCGGCTTGCAAGGCACCTGCGCGACGCATTTCCTCGGGGGACGCGAACTTTGTTTTCGCGAGAATCGCAATGGCTTCTTCTAGTTTGTTTAATTTGGCGAGGGCGAAGGCGCGATAAAAGGCGAAGCCTGGGTTCGTCACAACGCCCCACGCGTCCATCTCATTAAGGATATCTTGCCAGCGCTGTTCATTCGCATAGGTCTCAAGCGTAACAAGCCGCGCTTCCTTCTGGGGCAACTCCGTTGTATGTAGCCGCGCAATAGACCAAAGCCCATCCCTAAGTGCCGCGCGTGCGACGGAAGCATTTTCCGCCGCAAAGGTAGCACTCGCTAAGAAGAGGGAAACTAGAAGGAGCTTTCGCACAACTTAGATTTCCCCTCCCAGATAACCCATCTCAGTTAGAAGGCGCTTATTTTCCATCCAGCCTGGCTCTACCCGAACCCACATCTCAAGCGCAACCTTAACCTCAAATATCTCGCGCAACTCACGCTCCGCCGCGTGGCGCACACGCTTTAGTATCTCCGCGCCGCGCCCGATAACGATTGGCTTTTGGGACGCACGATTCACGAGGACATCCACTTTAATATCCCAACGCCCTTCCCCCTCGCGAATCGTTTTCACGCATATACCAAGTTCATGGGGGACTTCCTGATGCAAGTAGGCGAGGAACTTCTCACGAATAGAGTCCGCAATCGTCAACCGCCGCGGATAGTCCGTTACGATATCTTCTGGGAATAGCGGTTCGCCAACTTCCGCCAAAGAGAAGAGCGCGTCCAGCGTACTTTTCTCGCCGCCTTCCGTCGTCGCGATAGCCTTAACCCAAAGAGGCACATAAGGCGTAGCGGAGGGCTCCCCCTCCGTGGTCGGTGCCGCGCGGAGCGATTCCGCCCATGCCTCACGGTACATCGTCTCAAAAAAAGGCTTCTTATCCGCCTTATTTAATACGAACACGACTTTCGCGGGCTTCTCCTTCGCCACACGATTGAGCCAGCCAATATCTTCCAATTGCGGTTCTTGGGCGGCATCAAAGACGACGCAAAGGATATCCACGCCCGCGGCACTTCTGCGCGCCATGCGATTGAGGAGCGTCCCTAAGCGTCCCTCGGCTTTGTGGAGTCCAGGAGTGTCTAGAAGGACGAGTTGTCCACGCGCGTCAGCCACAATGCCGCGCACGGTATTGCGCGTCGTTTGTTCTACGGGCGAGACGATGGAAATCTTCTCACCCACGAGGCGATTGACGAGCGTTGACTTGCCCGCATTCGTGCGCCCGACAATGCCCACAACCGCTACGCGCGAAAGTGCCGCGCCCGTAGAACTAGAAACTTCCGCCATGATTACGGAACTGGGAACGCCAAAGCGAGAGCCTTCGCCTCACGCTTTACACGCGCCTGAACTTCGGTGTCAGCGATATTATCGAGGACATCAGCGATCCATGTGCCGATCTTAATCATTTCCGCCTCTTTCATGCCGCGGGTCGTGACCGAGGCCGTACCGATGCGCACACCAGAGGTGCGGAAAGGCGACTCAGTATCATAAGGAATCGTATTCTTATTAACGACGATACCTGCCGCATCAAGTGCCGCGGCGGCTTCCTTGCCCGTAACGCCCTTGGAGGTCTTAACATCCACCAAGAAGAGGTGATTATCGGTTCCGCCCGAAACAATGCGATAGCCGCGATCTTGCACGGTCTTGCACAAAACTTGGCAATTCTTAATGATTTGTTGCGCGTAGCCCTTCTTCTCGGGCGACATCCATTCCTTAAAGCACACGGCTTTAGCGGCGATGATGTTCTCGAGGGGACCTCCCTGCATACCTGGGAAAACGGCGGAGTCAAGCGCCTTCGCCCACTTCTCCTTGCAAAGGACGAGTCCGCCACGCGGGCCACCCAATGTCTTGTGGGTCGTGCTCGTTACGAAGTCCGCATAAGGGACGGGGCTCTCATGGGCACCGCCCGCGATGAGTCCGGCGATATGCGCCATATCGACCATCATAATGCATCCGACCTTGTCGCAAATCTCACGAATGCGCTTAAAGTCAATCGCGCGTGGATAGGCGGAAGCTCCCGAGAGGAGAATCTTCGGCTTGACTTCCAGCGCCTGCTTCTCGAGGGCATCATAATCAAGGCGCTCCGCCTCTTTATCTACTGTATAAGGGACGATATTATAGATCTTGCCCGAGAAGTTAACGGGCGAGCCGTGCGAGAGGTGCCCGCCTTGGTCAAGCGCGAGGGACATAATTGTATCGCCTGGCTTAATTGTCGCAAAATAAACCGCCATATTCGCGGCGCTTCCGCAGTGGGGTTGAACATTTGCGTGTTCCGCGCCAAAAAGTTCGCAGGCTCTCTTGCGGGCGAGTTCCTCTACCGCGTCCACGGGCAAGCACCCCGAATACCACCGCTTTGCCGGATACCCTTCAGCATACTTATTCATCAGCACCGAACCTGCCGCCTCGCGGCATGCACGCGAAGAGGTATTCTCGGAAGCAATAAGGTTGATTTCGGTATCCTCCTGCTCAGTCTGGGCACGAATCGCCGCGAAGACTTCGGGGTCATCTTGCAAAAGCCCGGAAGCATCCGAAAGGCGCATGGCGCGTTCCAACTTCGCACGACGACGAGCATGGCGTTCGCTTTCATCAACGGGTGTCGCGATAAAGGCTTTCGCCATTTCAAGCGCATACTCAGGCGAAATCGTATCCGCCCCAAGGCAGAGGATATTCGCGCCATTATGTTGACGCGTCGTAATTGCCGCGGAAACCGTCGTGCAAACGGCGGCGCGGACATTCTGGAAGCGGTTCGCCGCCATGCTCATCCCGATACCCGAGCGGCAAATCAGAATGCCGAAGTCCGCCGCGCCACCCGCGACTTCAAGGGCAACGAGATCGGCGTAATCAGGGTAATCGCAACTCGTTTTGTCGGCGGGGCCCTTATCCAAAACCGTGGCGATGGAAGAAAGCCCAGCCACAAGGCTACTCTTTAGTTCTACTCCACCGTGATCGGAAGCAATAGCAATTTTCATATCTAAACAACTCCTTAACTTGGGGCACTTTCGAGGAAGTGCTTTGGATTACTTAATATTATAGCAAAAATCGGACGCTTTGGCGCACATTATGAGCGAATATGTATTTTTATTGTCCCTGGCACAGGCTTCTCTGCGATGAGAATGAGGTAGCCGCCGCCACCCGCGCCAGTCAACTTGTAGCCCAAAATGGAGGGCTTTAGTCTTTCAATCGTCTCGCGTACTTCGGGGGTCGCCGCGCTCGGGAACATCTCGAGTTGCGCGGCAAAGCATTTCGTAGTCGCCACGCCCCACGCCTTTACATCATGCGCAAGAATCGCCTGCCACGCTTCCTCAGAAGATGCGGCGAGGCGTTGGGCGGACGCGGCATTTACATTGCTATTCGCGAAGACATCGTAATTATCTGCCCGCTGAGAGACTTGCATAAGGTAGAGGTTCTTTTCTATAAACCGCAGCGTCTCGTCATCCGTCACGCTCTCAATAGACTTTGGCCAATAGCCCGCGTCATAGTTGAGCTTATTCAGCCCTGGCATGAGAATCCCGAGCTGGTCTTGTGAGCCCGAGATATGCGTTGAGCCAGGCGGATTCTCCACGCCAAAGAGTATCTTCGCGTTATGCTCGGCGTCGCCATGGGGCAACTCGGTTTGCCAAAGTTCTATCGCCTTATTTCGGCTAGAAGTCGCCATGCCACTGCGCTCATTAAAGTCGTGGTCGGGATG
The DNA here is from genome assembly GCA_963600185.1 of Azospirillum sp. 51_20. Taxonomy (GTDB): domain Bacteria; phylum Verrucomicrobiota; class Kiritimatiellia; order RFP12; family UBA1067; genus UBA1067. Next base: position 11,621 of record CAVCAF010000034.1, read on the forward strand.
AATCGACACTGTTAGGACGGCTCCTGGCGCGAGTTTATTCACGAATGGCTGGTCGAGCCACCCCCCACACAATTCGACGCGGAAAGGTATGCGGCAGACGCTACGGATGGAAGTCGTTGACCGCGCAGGCAACCCTGCACTCGGGACGCGCTCAGCCACGACAAGTTTTATGCCGCGCTCCTTGCAAAAACGCTCCTTATCAGGCGTGAAGCCGTCCGAGTTCACGAAAAAGATATCGGGCTTGAGAGCATCCACCTCTTTCTCAAAGTCCATAATGCCCGTGCCCGAGTTAATCCACGCGTCCTTCACATAACGGATGGCCTTAACCATGTAGAGGCGTTCCGCGTCACTATTGATGGTGCGCCTGCCCTTAAGGGAATAGATATTGTGGTCGCTACCAAGCCCCACATAAAGGTCGCCCAACTTTGCCGCCTCGGCAAAGAAGGCGACATGCCCCGAGTGGAGCATATCATAACATCCGCTTACAAATACCTTAGCCATGTCGTGTCACCTACCCTTCTTATAATGCACCCGTAATCAGCGACCCGAAAGTTGAAATCGGGGTCGTATCGCGATAATTGTCTATAACTTGCCGAATATCCTTTGTTAACCCATTGACCTCATCATAGAGGCTTGGATCCGCAATAAGTTTACCGAGCGTGCCCTCGCCCGCTTTGAGCTTATCGGCGACGGAATTGAGCGTCTCAAGTAGTTTATTCGCGCTCGCGAAAGTGTCACGCGCGTCAAAAGAGGCGCAAGCGTTCTTAAACGCGGCAAGGGAACTTTCTAATTCCCCCGCGAGAGGGTCATCCGCCGCGAGGAGCCGCCCTAATAACCCTTTACCTTCCTTGAGGCAAGCGGAAATCTCCTTGGCATTGGCGATCGTCGCGTCCAGATTGTCGTAAAGTTTTGTATCGGACGCCATAAGCTTACCAAGCGTCCCTTCCCCACGCTCTAGACGCGCGGAAATCGCCCGAATGGACTCACTCGCCGCGGCAAGATTTGTCACAATTGTCCGCAACTCATCACCCGAAACTGCCGCGTTTAGGTTGCGGGCGATGGACGAGACCTCGGTCATCCAATCCGTCGGCGTTTGCCCCACGAAGAGCGTCCCTTTAAGCGGCAAAGCCTCGCCCTTGCCTTCTTCTAATAAGAGGTAGTAGCCGCCCAACATAGAAAGATTGCGAATGCTTATCGTATAACCTTCTCTTAAGATAACATTTTGGTCAATTTCAGCACTTACGATGAGATTCGTCGGGGTGAGCTGAATGCGCTCAACCGTGCCAACCTTTGTGCCGCGGTACATAACCGTGTCGCTCTCCTTAAGTCCGCCGACATCCATGAAGGCGACTTGGGCGGCTATTCTTTTATGCCCGCGTATAACATCCACGCCCGAGATGACAATTGTGAAATAGACGAGGGCGGCTAAAACGACGAGCATAAAAATACCGACAATGAACTCAGCGAATACATCTTTTTTATGTGCACTCATGACCATTCTCCTTTCGCCGCGCTAAGAAACGCGCGAACTTCTGGATTTTTGGACTGGACGAAATTACTGGGTGTCTCACAAAGAACGGTGCGTCCCTTATCGAGCAAAAGAATATGGCTCGCCATAGCGAGTGCCGCGCCGAGGTTGTGGGTGACGACGATGGAAGTAAGCCCGCGCTCTTTATTGAGTTTTACAATAAGCTCATTGATTGTCGCGGCAGTTACGGGGTCAAGTCCACTCGTAGGCTCATCATAAAGGACGACATCCGACTTTCGTACAATAGCCCGCGCGAGCCCCGCACGCTTTTGCATACCGCCCGAAATCTCTGACGGATATTTCTGGGCAGCTTCCGTCAGCCCAACCGCCGCCAACGCGTCCTCTACCCGCGGCGCAATTTCTTCTTCGCTTAAGCTCGTCGTCTCCCGTAAAGGTAAAGCGACATTATCCCAAACCGTCATCCACGCGAGAAGCGCACCACTTTGAAAAAGATAACCTATCCGTCCCCGAATGCGCTCAAGTTCCTTGCTGGGCGCGGCAGAAACTTCAATTCCCTCGAAAAGTATCCGTCCCGATGTGGGGGTTAGTAGACGGACAATGTGCTTTAGGGTGACCGATTTACCCGTCCCAGACGGTCCCACAATGCAAAAAACCTCGCCCTGCTCAACGGCAAATGTAAGCCCATCCAAAACGGGTACCCCGCTAAACTTCTTTACCACATTCTCAAAGGCAATTAAAGGCATATTTCCTCTTTCTTAGCGGTAGCACATCCGCGTAATCATATACCCAAACATGAGAATTAGTAAGAAGGAGCCAATAACGCTGCGTTGCGTGGAGCGTCCAACCCCCGTAGCGCCGCGGCTCGCCGAGAAACCCTGCGCACAGGCTACGCCGCCAATAATTATCCCAAAGACGAGTGCCTTGACGAGGCCAACAAAAAGATCCTTCGGCTCAGCAATAGAAATCGCGCTCGCCATATACTGCCCAAAGTCCACGCCGAGCTGGGTGACGCCAACGAGTCCGCCACCCATAGTCCCTACCGCACAGCAATAAAACGCCAAAAGCGGTGCCATAAGAACGAGCGCGAAAAGCCGCGGGGCGACGAGAAAGCGCACAGGCGAAATGGACATAATCTCAAGCGCGGCAATTTCGTCGTTAATCTTCATCGTCCCTAATTCTGCCGCGATAGCCGAGCCTACGCACGCGGCGAGGCACATGCCGCAACTAAACGGAGCCATTTCCCGAATAAGCGCGAGCATAACCGCCGCGCCAAGGTAGATTTCTTGGTTAAAGCGCCTGAGTTCAAGCCCAATTTGCAGGGCGAGAATCATCCCTGTGAAGAGCGAAACAACCGAAATTACAGGCAAAACGCGAATTCCTGTAACATAGAGCTGATGGACGAGTTCCGCCCGCGAACGTGCACGGCAAAGGACGCTTGGGAAGTACGCGAAAGCCTCACTTAAAATGCGGAAAGCCCAGCCGAGCTGTGCTGGGATTTCCACAAGTTTCTGGACGAAGCCGCGCCGATAGGTACGCGGCGCTTCATCCCACAACGGCTCGCGAACAACCGTCATCCGTTAGACGCTTACTTTTTCTCAGGTTCAACGACCTTAAGCGCCTCGCTGACAGCTTCCGCCTTCACGGCTGGAGCCGCCTTCGGGGGACGCGTAATAAGGTCACGAACCTCTTCGACATGCGCCTTAAGTGCCGCGCTCGCGCCGGGAGCATCCTCAAGATCCGCCAAGATTAGAAGCGCCTGCGAGTTCTCTTTCTTTGCCGCTAGGCACCGCGCTTCACCTAAACGCGCCGTTGTCGCGAGAAAGCTCTTTGGCTTAGATTCCGCGAACGACTTATAAATCGTGAGTGCGTCATCGAACTTCTTGAGCGCTTCTAAGCATTGTGCCTTACCAATGACGGGCACATCCGCGAAGCCTTCGGGGGGATTTGCCGCGAGCTTTTCATACGCCGCGAGAGCCCCTTCAAAATCTCCCTTATTGTAGAGCGCACTCGCAAGGCGCATCTGCAGCGAAGAGCCCGCCGCCGATGAACCATACTTCTCAGCCGCTTCCGCGAGTTCCTCCGCCGTTGTTGCCGCGAAGAGTGCCTCGCTTGAGGCTTCCTTCCGAGACGCGCTCAAGTGGGTGTAGCTATAGTAGCCGCCTACCATCATAAGCGCAATCGCGAGCCACATGACTGTCGACTTGCCGTCCTTTTCCCACCACTCAATGAGCGGGATGAGTTCTACTGGCGTTGACTTCTTCTTCATTCGTTGGTTTCCTTTTCAATGTTTCGGTCGTAATAGTCCGACCACTGGTTTAAAACTGCCTCACTGCGTCCCTCAGCACGCGCTAGGATACGGTTGTAGTCTAGAACGTCGAGGAAGTCGCGGTTGTAAATAAAGCGTCCCTTGCCGCGCATAGGGGGCACGGCGAGTCGGCGGGTACTTTCCATTATCCCAACAGCCGAGAAATACACCGTCTTAGGGATGCGTATCGCGTCCAAAACCTCCTTCACAACGACGCGCGCGGCACCTTCCTTGCGCATCTCATTGCAGGGCGCCGTGCAAAGAAGCGCGACACGGATAGCGTTCGAAGCCTCTAAATCGCGCTTCCTGAGCATAATCTCGTACTTATCAAGTGCCGCGAGGTACTTCCATAGTGGACTCTTTGAGCCACCCGAGCGGTTAATGTAGTCCGCGAGGACGGGCAAGATATCCCCGAGCATACCGCTCTGCCACATCATGCGAAACGCCGCGGTGGCGTGCCCATAAGTAAAGAGCCGAAAGACTTCCTCACAAACCCGCGGCATCGCGGCGTTTAGAATGCACGCGTGATGACGCTTAATCGCCGCCCAAGTCTTCTTCTCAATCGAGAAGTCAAGGCGTGAGGAAAACTTTATCGCCCGCATCATCCGCACGGGGTCTTCCTGAAAGCGAATGTCGGGGTCGCCAATCGCACGGATAATCCGCCGCTTAAGATCCTTCATGCCACCAACCCAGTCGATGACGCTAAAGTCACGGATATCGTAGAAAAGCCCATTCACCGTGAAGTCGCGGCGGTAAGCGTCCGTCTCAGGCGTACCGAAAGTGTTGTCCTCCTGGGGACCCTCCGCGGCATGTTCAAGAATCTCGCCAACAGTCTGCGATTCGCGGCGGAATGTCGCCGTCTCAATTACCTTGTCACCGAAACAGACATGCGCGAGCCGAAACCGCCGCCCAATCAAGAAGCAGTGGTGAAACACCTTGCGCACCTCATTCGGACGCGCAGAAGTGCCCACATCAAAGTCCTTAGGCTTACGTCCAAGTAGGAGGTCTCGCACGCCGCCACCAACAAGATACGCCGTATAACCCAAGTCTGACAAACGATACAATACCCTCACCGCGTCAGGATCTATATTCTTACGCGAAATGCAGTGCTCCTGCCGCGGATATACGACAGGTAATCTAGACTTCTTTCTCCTAAACAGAAACATTTGCACTATTATACAATTTCTACCGCCAAAGTACAACTGAAAGTTGCCCACCGTCGCGCCGCGCAC
>CAVCAF010000035.1:0-16629 GCA_963600185.1 Azospirillum sp. 51_20
GCGGTTGGCGTGGCAACGCGAAGCGGAAACGCTTCGCCCGCGCCACTTTGATCTTGGGCAATTGAATTAGGCTAGATATCGGCGAGGATATGTTGGCGAAGGGTTTCATATTCGCTCGCGGATATGAGGTTCTCCTTCAAGAGCAGGGCTAGTTTCTTAAGGCGTGTAGCAATGCTCTCTGGGCGTTGTTTGGCTGGCTTGGGACTTGGCGCGGCAGGACTCGGTGTACGTGGCAGGCTTGCGCTTGCGGAGATTGTTGGGATGGCTTCTATAGCTTTTCGTAAGACTTGCTCGTTTTCGTGGTAATAGTGCCGCGTCATGGCGGTGGAGGAGTGTCCGACAATGGACGCGATGACGCTGAGCGGTACGCCCGCATTGGCTGCAAATGAGACGAAGGTATGGCGCAACGAATGGAATGTGGCATCGGGTGTATTTTGGCGGCGACCTGCAATGCGCACGGAGGTCCTAATGCCCGCGGCAGAAAAGAGAGACTTGAGTCCGTTATCAATGCGCCAATGTTCTTCGTGGTATAAACGGACGATTTCGGGCATGACAAAGTCCTCTGTCGCGGAAAGTGCCGCGGGGTTCTCGCTTGCGCGTTCCGTCAGTAGGCTAAGGAGGTGCGGATGTAAGGGTATTGTCACCATCTTGCCGAACTTGCGCGTCTTTCGTGGGCAGAGTTGGATAATGCCGCGTTTGAGATCCACTTCGTGCCAAGCAAGGCAAATTGCGTCGCCGAGGCGAAGTCCCGTATAAGTCGCGATTGCAATTAGAAGCGGCCAGTCGCCGCCCATGCTCGCCGCGGCGGATTGAATGCGCCGAAGTTCGTCGAGGGTGAACTCGCGGCGGGTATGGGAGTCGTCTGGCAGAAGGTGAATGCCTGCCCAAGGGTCGTCCGTAAGACCTGCCTTGGGGGCAACGCAACGAAAGACTTCGCGCAAGGTGCAAATGTGGTTATTGTAGGTGCTCGCGGCGTGTCCAATGCGAAAGGCGGTGAAGTATTCGGCGATTACTTCGAGGGTGAGTTGCTTGAGCTGGGTGATTTCGAGGTGATTAAGTTCTATCCATTCAGCGAACTTCATCCAGACGACGCGCTTCGCGTTGAGAGTTGTTAGGGTTTGCTCACGGCGGGCAGGCGATTTCTCATATTCGCGCCAGACATCGGCGAGTGGCAAAATCTGTTCGCCGCGTCCGTAGGGCGTGAGCATGCGGTTAAGGTAGTGCTCGGCGGCGTTTTTGTCGCGGGTGCGGGTTGAGCGTGCGAAACGCTTGCCGTCCACCGAAAAGCGTGCCGTGAAGCGTCCTGATTTCTCGCGTTGTAGACTGCCCATGCCTTTTTCTCGTGCCATGTATGTGCCTTTCTTAGGTGTAATAAGTCCCTTATTATCCAAGAAAGTAGAGAATTATTCAAGCGGAAACTTTCCGTGCGATAAAAAGCGGTCGTTGGCAACTCGTATCTAGTGCTATTAGCCGTAATATGGTATAATATTAGACCAATGACGGATGACTACGAGCTTTTGGACTCTGGCGACGGACGCAAGTTCGAGCGCTTCGGTAAGATTTCGCTTGTAAGACCCTGTTCGCAGGCATTGTGGCGTCCGTCACGCGGCACTAACGAATGGGCGCGGGCAACGGCTTCGTTTGACCGGATTGAGGGCAATAACTGGCACGGCAGAGCCAACCTCCCCAAGGAATGGGTGATTGAGACGGCGGGCATACGCTTTAAGCTCGGCGGGACGGACTTTGGGCATCTTGGTATCTTCCCCGAACAGCGTGCGCAATGGCAATGGATCCGTAAGACGGTGCGCGGCGCGGTCGCGGCGGGGAGCGCCCCCAAAGTACTTAACCTTTTCGCGTATTCGGGCGGTTCAACGCTCGCCGCGGCATTGGGTGGCGCGGAAGTCTGCCATTTGGATGCTTCGCGGGGCATGGTCGAGTGGGCACGCGCCAACGCGGCACTTAACAACCTCGCCGAACATCCTATCCGTTGGATAACGGATGATGCCCATAAGTTCATGAAGCGCGAAGTGCGGCGCGGCAGAAAATATGACGCGATTATTTTAGATCCACCGACATTTGGGCGTGGCGCGGGTGGCGAGATGTATAAGATAGAGCGCGATTTAAAAGAGACCTTGTCGCTTGTGAAAGAGTTGCTTTCGGCGAAGCCGCTCTTCGTGCTTTTCTCGTCCCATACGCCTGGGCTTTCGGCGCGGGTCGCGGAAAACATACTGGGGCAACTCTTCCCAGACGCGCGGCTTGAGTCAGGTGAAATGCTTTTGGAAGGGCGCGGGCTCCCCTGCCCGAGCGGAATCTACTGCCGCGCAATTTTCGCGGCATCGACAAGTGTTGAAGAAAAGAAAGGTTGTGACTAAATGGCTGAGATTATAGTCGCGTTAGATGTGAATACGCGCGAGGAGGCTGTCGCCAAGGTTAAAGAGATTGGCGAGACGATTGACTTCTATAAGATCGGACTCGAACTTTTCACGGCGGAAGGTGCGGATGTCGTGAAAGCGGTTAAGGATTTAGGCAAGAAGATTTTTCTCGACCTCAAGTTCCATGACATCCCGCGCACGGTTGAGCGTGCTGTTTTGAGCGTGGGGCGTTTGGGCGTTGATCTTATGACGATACATGCCGGGGGTGGACGCGCCATGATTCGTGCGGCGGCGGATGCGGCGACGACATTTGGGGCTTCGGCACCTAAGATTCTCGCGGTGACGGTGCTTACCTCGCTAGATGAAAGTGACCTTAAGGATATTGGCGTTATTGGGCGTACGAGCGCGGAGCAGGTCATGGCGCTTGCCAAACTCGCTGTGGGAAATGGTGCGGCGGGGCTCGTGTCGAGTCCGAAAGAAGTCGCGGCACTTTCCGTGGCACTCCCGAAGGGGACACTTTTTGTGACGCCTGGCGTAAGACCGCAGGGCGCGGCAGTGGGCGACCAGAAGCGCGTGGCGACACCCGCCCAAGCCGTAAAAGACGGCGCGACACATCTTGTAATTGGGCGTCCCATCGTGCAAGCGGCAAATCCAGCGGAAGCGGCGCGGGCGATTCGCGCAGAAATTGCGGGCTAAGCGTATATGAAGATAAACTCACGCGTCATTTTGTTGGGTCTCGCGAGTTCGTTCCTCGCGTGGACGGGATGTCAAGCTTTGCGTGAAGCGCGTGAGGCACAAGAAGAATTGGAACCGAAAGGGCGCGTAGAACAGCCGCTCGGCTCGGGGAGCCCGTATGAGATTAAAGAGGTTTCGCTACCTGAGCTCGTCGCGTTCGCGCTTACGAATCGTCCCTCTATGCGTACAAGTGCGCTCGCGGTGAAAGATGCGCGGCTCGCGCTAAAAGAGTTGGACGCTTCCGCGCCACTCGTGAGCGAAACGCCTTGGACGAGCTTCTCGCTTTCCGCTTCGGGTGGATACGATGCGTCTAGTAAGTCCGCACCGATGCGTGACTTAAAATGGAATACGGAGGGGAGCGCTTCCGCGGCACTTTCGCTCGATATTCTACTTTATGACTTTGGACGCTACAGCGCGAAGGCGCGTGAACAGAGTGAAAAGATAGTCGCCGCGGAACTCGCCTTTATCGAGGATAGTTACACGGTTTTTGAGGAAGTGACGGAATGTTTCTTTACGCTCCTTGAGAAAGATGCGCTTTTGGAAGTCGCGCTTACGAACCAAATAGAGTTCGCGTCGCACTTGCGCCAAGCGAAAGCCAATCTTGAGGCGGGTGAAGGCAAGAAGTATGATGTTATGCGGGCAACCTACAATTATACGGACGCTTGTGAAAAGACGGTCAATGCCTCAAATGATGTAAGCAACGCGGGAGCGGAAATGTTGCGGGCACTCGGGATTGTCGTCTCGCGTGGTGATCGCGAAAAGATTGTTTGGCGGTTGCGCAATCCCTTGCGCGAAATGCGCCGCGCTTTCGCGCCGACTGATGTCGCCGCGTCCACGGTTTTTGAGTTCGCGCGAACAAACGCGCCTAATTTGCAAGTTGAGCGGGCGTATTTACGCGCGGCAAGCGCGGCAGTTGACGCGGCACGCGCAGATTTGTATCCGGAACTCTCAGTAAAAGCCTCGCTTAATTGGACGGATCCGCTTTGGTATTGGAAGTGGGGCGTAAGCGCCGCGCAAGATCTTTTCGTCGGCTTTCGTAAAACTGCCGCGCTTGAACGCGCTACGGTCGCCTTGCGTAAGGCGGATGCGGACTTAGATGTCGCCGAACAGAAACTTTCGCTTGAGATTGCGCTCGCGATTGCTGAGAGGGATAACGCGCGTAATTCGTTCGAGACGGCGAAAGCCTCCGTTTTGCAGGCGCGGGAGAATCTCGATATGGCGAATGAGCAGTTCCGTATTGGCGAATTAGATACGGTCGACTACAATACAGCCGTTAATGATTATACGACTTCGCTTGGCAATCGGGTGACGGCGTTTTATCGTGGACAAATTGCGGAAGCGAAATTGTTTGCACTGGCAGGGCTCAAGCCGCGCTATGCACTCGGGTTCGTTTATGAGGAGGATGTAAAATGAAGAAGTTAGGTCTCTTTACTTGTTTCGCGCTTTGCTTGGCGGCGGGCTGTTCAAAGTTTGAAGGTAAGCCCAAGACAGGTGTTCTTTATCGTACGGCACCCTTAGCACGTACGGATATTGTGAGTACGGTTGAGGCGACGGGCACAGTCACGCCGCGCAATTCGTCCTCGGGCATTCCCGTTGGTGCGCAGGTAAATGGCAAGCTCATTAAGCTTTTCGTAGACTATAATTCAGAAGTCACGAATGGACAAGTCGTCGCCCTCATTGACCCCCAAGTTTATGACGCGACTTATAAGGCCTCGGTCGCGAAGTTGGAGATGAACAAGGCTTCGGTCGCGCGGTGCGAAGCGGAACTCGTGTATGCTGAGAAGACTTATGCGCGAAAGTCCCAACTCGCCGCGCGCGATATGGCTTCGCAAGCCGATTTGGACGCGGCACTTGAGGCACGCGATACGGCGCGGGCGAGTCTCGCGAGTGCTAAGGCGAGCGTGAAGCAATGTGAGGCGGATGTAAGCCAAGCAAAGGCGAACCTTGATTACTGCACAATCGTTTCGCCTGTTGACGGCATTATCATTGATCGTAAGGTAGAGGAAGGTGAAACGGTCGTCTCCTCGTATAATGCCGTGCCAGTCTTGACGATTGCTGAGGATCTTAAAACGATTTGGATTGAGGCGACCGTGCCTGAGGCGGATATTGGTCTTATTAAGGTTGGACAGCCTGTTTCATTTACGGCGGATGCTTATCGGCGGCGTTTCACGGGTAAAGTGCGGCAAATTCGCCGCGCCGCGACGACTGAAAATAATGTCGTCACTTTCCCTGTAATTGTTGAGGCGGAGAATCCTGATGAAATGCTTTTTCCAGGCATGACGGCTACGCTTTCAATTGAAACGGGTCGCGCTGAGAATGTCGTCGCGATTACGAGCGCGGCGTTTAGGTTCCGTCCAAAAGACGAAGATTTAGCGAAGCTCCCTGAGGACGCTGTTCCGCAAGGTCCGAAACTTTGGTTTGCGGCGGAAGACGGTTCCTTAAAACCCGTCGCCGTTACGCGTGGCGTTGCCGATACTTCTTTCACGGCTGTCACGGCGACTAATGGCGAAGAGCTTGAGGGTCGCCAAGCCGTCATAGGTTACCAAACCTCTGTCCCGACTGAGGCAAACGAAGCGGACAATCCCTTCATGCCGAAGATGCCTAAGCATAATAAGAATAAAGGGACGGCTCCCGAACCAAAGAAGCAGTAAAGCGATGTCCGTTTTAATTGACATACACGATATGTACAAAATCTATGCGCTCGGGGAAGAGCCCGTGCACGCGCTAGATGGCGTATCGTTAAGTATTGCGACGGGTGAGTTCGTGGCGATTATGGGTGCGTCGGGGTCGGGCAAGTCTACGCTTTTAAATATTCTTGGTTGCCTTGATACGCCGACGAAAGGTTCGTATCGGTTGGATGGTATTGAAGTCGCGTCTCGTTCGCGTGCGGAACTCGCGCGTATTCGTAATCAGAAGCTTGGGTTCGTCTTTCAAAACTTCAATCTTCTGCCGCGTACGAGCGCGATTGAGAATGTAGAATTGCCCGATTTTTATTTAAATAGGCTTACGCATTCTCAGCGCCGCGCACGTGCACTTGACCTTCTAACGCGTGTTGGGCTTGGCGGACGCGGTACACATACTCCCGCGCAACTCTCGGGCGGACAGCAACAGCGCGTCGCGATTGCGCGTGCGCTTATGAATAATCCGCCAGTACTCTTCGCGGATGAACCGACGGGCAACCTCGACACCAAGAGCTCAATTGAGATTATGAACCTCTTTACGAAACTTTCCGAAGAGGGCATTACTATCGTTATGGTGACGCATGAGGACGACATTGCCGCCTATGCGAAGCGCCATATTGTTATGCGCGACGGTAGAGTTATGCGCGATGACCATGGCGAGGGCGGGCGCAAGAATGTGGACGAAGTCGCGTACTTCGTTAAGGAGGCGCTCGCGTGAACTTCGGGATGATATTTAAGGTTGCTTGCCGCGCCATTTTGCGCAATAAGACGCGCTCACTCCTAACATGTCTAGGTATTATTGTTGGTATCGCGGCAGTTATCGCTGTTATGGCGATTGGGCAGGGTGCGCAGGCTCTCATGGTAAAGGAAATCTCGTCCATCGGCAATAATCTCGTTATGGTCTTCCCCGAAAGGCGCAATCGCGGCGCGGTCTCGTCAGGCATGGGACAGGGCGAAACGATGACGGCGGGGGACGCTGAGGCGGTTAAGAAAGAACTTTCTCATCTCGTGCAAGGTGTGAGCCCGAGCGTGCGCTCTACGGTGCAGATGATGTATGGCGCGAAGAATTGGTCGGGCAATGTCCAAGGGTGCTCAACGGATATTACGCTTATTAGCAATTGGACTGTTTCTGAAGGACGCTTCTTTACTGAGGAAGATGAACAGCGGTGCGCACGCGTGTGTGTCGTCGGTACGACCGTCGTCGCTAATCTCTTTGAGGATGACGACCCCATTGGTAAAACGCTCCGCCTTAATAATATGACCTTTAAGGTTATTGGCGTTTTGGGTTCGAAGGGTGCGAATAACTGGGGGCAAGATCAAGACGATGTCATTATGGCGCCCTATACGAGCGTGCAACGCTATCTGAAGCGATCCAAGTTCCGCACTATAAATATGATGAGTATCTCGCTTCGTTCTATGGACGATCTAGAGGAGGCTAAGCGAGAAATTGCCGCGCTTTTGCGCCAGCGACACCATCTAGCCGATTATCAGGACGATGACTTTGAGACACGCGATACGACGGAAATTATGAACACGATTGGTTCCGTGACAGGGCTTATGACGGTTTTGTTGACGGCAGTCGCGGCAATCTCCCTTTTGGTTGGCGGCATTGGCATTATGAATATTATGCTCGTCTCGGTAACGGAACGCATTCGTGAAATTGGGCTTCGTATGGCGATAGGCGCGACACCAGCTAATATTCTTTCGCAATTTATGCTTGAAGCGGTTGTTTTATCCACTGTTGGCGGTGCGTTTGGCGTTATCGTGGGTATTGCTGGCGCTCAAGCGATTGGGGTTTGGAAGAATTGGCCAATCCTCATTGAGGCGGGGCCCACTATCGCGGCGTTTATCTTCTCCTCATTCGTGGGCATGTTCTTCGGCTTCTACCCCGCGTGGAGAGCGTCTAAGCTGAATCCAATTGATTGCCTACGGTACGAATAACAATTTAAAGAAAGGAATCTTGAAAATGTCCCTCAACATTGTAAAAGAAACGGATAATCTCGTCCCCATTAAGCATGTCTTAATGAGTGTAAGTGACAAGCGAGGCCTTGAGACTTTTGTGCCTGCACTTGTTAAGGCATGTCCAGGCGTGAAGATTTATTCTACGGGCGGCACTTACGCGAAAATCAAGGAGATTCTCGGTGACGCGGCGAAAGATACGCTTGTTGCTGTCTCAGATTATACGGGGCAACCTGAAATGCAAGGTGGGCTCGTCAAGACTTTAGATTTTAAGATTTATCTTGGTATACTCTCTGAGAAATACAACGCGGCACATCAAGCCGATTTGAAGCGGCTTTCAGCGGAAGCACTGGATATGGTCGTCGTGAACTTGTATCCGTTTAAGGAGACCGTCGCTAAAAGCGATGTTACAGCTGAAATGGCGCGTACGAATATTGATATTGGTGGCCCTTGCATGGTTCGTGCTTCGGCGAAGAATTATCTGCGCGTTGCTTCGGTGACAGACCCGAGTGATTATGACGCGCTCGTGGCGGAACTTACGACACAGAAGGGCGCGATTAGTTTCGCAACGCGTTTGCGCCTTATGAAGAAGGCATTTGCGCATACGGCGGACTACGATACTGCGATTGCCGCGTTCTTTGCCGCGCAGACGACCGATAAAGTAGAGGCGACTTACACGCTCCATTAAGAGATGGTACCCCTTAATTTTACAGGTGCGACTTTTGATTCGCGGCTTATAAAGCCTGGCATGCTCTTTATCGCCTTAAAAGGCGAGAGTCAAGATGGGCACGCTTACATCCCAAAGGCACTTGAAGCGGGAGCGGTTGGTGTTATTGACGGCTATGATGAACTAAACAAGGTTGCACAAGAAAAGCGTACGCGGCTGAAGGCGAAGGTTATTGCGGTAACAGGTTCGGCTGGCAAGACAACGACGAAGGAACTCTTGCGGACTTTCTTGGCTCCGCTCGGTAAAGTCCATGCGACGGAGGGCAACTTCAATAACCATATTGGTTTGCCCGTGACGATCTTGAATTGTCCCGATGACGCGGAGTATCTCGTTCTTGAAATGGGGACGAATCATCCTGGTGAAATTGAAAATCTCTGCCGCGTGGCGAGTCCTGATATCGGCGTTATTACGAATATTGGCACGGCGCATCTTGAGTATCTTGGCTCTCAAGCAGGGATTGCGGAAGAGAAAGGCACGCTTTTTGCCTATGCGAAAGAGTTTTGTGTCGCGTGTTCTAATTGTACGAAACTAGAGATTTTGCGCGAAAAAGCGGCTGGGAAGTTGCGCGAGGTTGACCCTGCGCCAAGTTGGCTTGCGCAGTCCGTTGCCCAAGTTCTGTCTGGAGCCCACAATCTCTCAAACGCGGCACTAGCCTTCGCGGTCGCTTCTTCTTTTGGTCTTAGTCAAGAGCAAGCGTGCGCGGCACTTTCATCTTTGCGACTCCCAGGTGCCCGCTGGCGCAAGGTTGATAAGGCGGGCATTCATTTCATAGATGATACCTACAACGCCAATCCCGATTCCATGAAAGCGGCACTACGCGCATTCGCAGAGTTGCCGAAAGAGGGACGCAAGTTCGCGATTTTAGGCGACATGTTTGAATTGGGTGCGGAAGCGCCGCGCTACCACAAGGAAGTTCTTGCGTTTGCGAAAACACTTTGGCTTGATGGCGTTTTTGTCGTAGGCGAGATGTTCGCGAAGTGCGCGGAGGATAATATATTTGCTTCAGTTGCTGAGCTAAAAGTTGCCGCACCGAATTTGTTCACGGCTGGGGATACTGTTTTATTAAAAGCGTCTCATAGCGTCCAATTAGGCGAAATTTTGGTATAATATTAAGTGCAATGCTAGAAGTCCGTAAATTATCCTTCGCCTATGGCAAACATCCTCTTTTGAGGGATGTTTCTTTCGTTGTGTCGCCAGGCGAGGTAATTGGGCTTGTGGGTGCGAATGGCGTGGGTAAGTCGACCCTCCTTAAGATTCTCGCGACAGTGATTATGCCAGCCGTGGGGCAAGTGCTAATTGAGGGACGCGATGCGGCGCGAAACCCGCTCGTCTATCGCTCCTTAATTGGGTATATGCAAGAAATCCCCGCGCTTTATGAAGAAATGACCCCGAAGGCGTATCTTAAGTACCGTGCGCGTTTAAAAGGGGAACCCGAGAAGCGCATTCGGCGACGGATGATGGAGGCTTCGGAGCTGTGTCATTTAACGGAGTTTCAGGAGACCCCGATTGGGAAGCTTTCGTTTGGACAGAAAAAGCGCGTTGCATTGGCGGATGCCTTACTCTTGCGTCCGCGGGTACTATTACTTGATGATTTATGCGCAGGGTTGGACGCGGCAATGCGTGAGGCGATGGCGAAAATTATTACAGCGGCGACGGCATTCTCGTGCGTCATAGTTTCGGGACATGAGCTTACGGATATGCTTCAATGGTCAACGCAAGTACTCGTGTTAAAAGATGGCGTAATCGCGGGAACATTGCCCGTCGCGGGGACTGAGAAGGCGCTTTTAGCGTCGCGTGTAACCTCTTTAATAAAGGGGGGAACGAAATGAGCCCCGCGCGCTTAACATTTTCGCGATTATTGGGTCGTGCCCGCGTCGCTTTTACGAATGCGCTAGTGACACCTTGCTTCTTAGCGGTTGTAGCAGTCTTATTCGCGTATAATCTTTTTTCTTCTGAGGGGCTTCATCAAACACCTGGGCTTGTGTGGAGTGTTTCCGTCGCGCCGTTATTGCCATTTTTGACTGTATTTCTAGGGATGAATGCTTGGAGCGACGAAATACGCTCGGGGCGAATTGAGGGATTACTTTCCGTTACTGTCCCTGAGCGTGCGTTCGTTTTTGGTAAGTTTCTCGGCGTATGGTTTCTTACTTTGCGCGATTTGGTACTTTCTTTGCTATTAACAGGGGTTATTTTATATTTCTTTAATCCTAATCTCATTATAAATTATGCGCTAACAAGTTTTGTCACGGGATTTCTCGCCCTCGCGTTACAAGCAATGCTTTGGAGTGCGCTTATTGTTGCATTGAGTGCCATGACGCGTAGTGCGGCAGTCGCCGCCATTACGACCTTAGTTTTGACAGTGCTTATTCCGCGTGGCGGCTGGTTCGCGGCGCTCGCGTGGTTTCCTGAAAATGCGGCTCGCCTTGGGACAATGCCGCTTGATGCGCATATTGTTGATTTTGGGGCGGGGCATATTTCCATCGCGGCACTTGCGTTTTATGTACTTGGTGCATTTACGGCTCTCTTTGTTTGTACTAATGTCATTTATGTTAAGCGTTTAGTGGGGGTGCACAATAAACCTGCGCGCTGTTCAATCCGTTTTCTTTCAATTCTGGCACTACTGGCGACAATCCTCGCGTGTGCGCTTACTTCGCGACTTAACTGGAATTTTGAACTCCCCGCTTTTGTGAATGTTCAGGAGAAGTTCTCGGCGCGGACGCGGCATATTATGGCGGAGTCCCATGGCGAAATGCGTGCGATACTCTTCGCGTCACGAAAAGATCCCAACTTTAGAGTTGCCTCTCGATTTATTCGTGCCTTTTCGCGTGAGGCATCCGCGCTTGGCGGTGCGCATATTATCTCGCGCTATGTTGACCCACTTTGGGACCCAGCTGCGGCGGGACGCTTAATTGGTTCGGGAGTGCCCGAGAACTCGCTACTTTTGGAACAGGGTAATAAGCGTGTCATTGTGCCGCTTGAGCGGGATTTCGGAGAACAGGTATTTGCTTCCGCTCTGCAACGCATAACGCTCCCCCCTCAACAGCGGACAATTTATTGGACGACGGGGCATGAGGAAGTTTCACTTGCTGATTATGGCAAATGGGGGCTAAGTGACATTGCACGGACGATTGTGATGGCGGGCTATCGCAACCAAACTTTAGAACTCTCGGAAAATAAGCCTATCCCAGCAGATTGCGCCTTGATAGTTGTCGCGGGTGCACGAAAAGAGTTTACGCGTCTTGAGCAAAGTCGCCTTGAGGCTTATTTGCGTCAGGGTGGGCGGCTACTTGTTTTACTTTCGTCCGTTCAAGGTGGTGTCGCGGGGCTATTGCCAGTTTGGGGTGTTAGCCTAAAGCCCGCCCTACAAGAAAACGCTGCGACTTTGACAGGGACGGATGTGTTAGTGATGGATTTCGCTGAACATCCCATAGTCGCGCCTTTAAAGAAAGAGAAGTTAGTTTTTGATTCCTCGATAGCACTCGTACCTTCCGCACATTCCTCGCAACTCGGCGGAGTGGGGTTGGACTCGTATACGGAACTCTGCCGCGCTTCGGGCGTTTGTCGCGCGGCACTTGTTGAATATGGTGGAGCTACGCGCGAGGATGTTGTGGCGCGTCCATCACGTATAATTGTTGTTGGCGATGTAGGCTTTGTTCAGAATATTCGTCTTGAGAACACGGTTTCGGCTAATCGTGACTTCTTCCTTAATTGCATTGCGTATCTTGCGGGCGTTGATGCGCTTGCTGAGGCTAGTGTTGAAGCAAATCAGTTGGTCATTGGCTTAGATCGTGCTCAGCGGATTCGTTTTGTGGTGAGTTCCGCGATTATTGTGCCAGGTGTCGTAATGTTAGTGCTTATCTTCTTAACGGCGGCGAGGAGGAATCGGCAATGAATAAAGCGCGTGCTTATCTTTGGCTCGTGAGCGCGATTATTCTCCTCGTGCTATCCCATGTTTATCTATCTTATCGCGGCAGACCCGCGCATGCACTCGTTGCGCGTTCGGCTTTGCTTACAACTTCGCCGAGTGAGGTCGCTTCAATTGCGATTGAGGAGACGGGCGCTAAGGCACTTACTTTCGTAAAGCGTACGCAGTGGGAATTAACGAAACCATTCGCGGCATCGGTTGACGCGACGCAGGTAGCGCGATTTTTGGACGCATTTCTTAATTCTTTTATTCAGTCGACTTTTGACGGACACGAACTTTTGCGTCTTGGGAAGTCACGGGCGGACTTTGGACTTGATAATCCGCGCGTTCGTGTTAAACTTGCGGATGTCTCAGGCGCAGAAACCGTGTATCAATTTGGAGCCCTTACGCCATCTAAGAAAGGTGTTTATGTTGCGATTGAGGGCGAGGACGCTATTTATGTTGTCGCGAGTAGCGTTTGGCAGTGTGTGGAGCTTCCTTTAGCTGAGTACCGCAAGAAGACGCTCTTTTCTGAAGAAAGCGTGGGGCGTACACAGTCCTTTGATATCCGTGTTGGGCAACGCGCTTTTGCGCGCTATGTCTGTAAAGATGGTGTCTGGTCGCAGGTGGGGGAAGCTGTACCCGCCAACACCCGCGTTTCAAATTCGCGCATTGAGCAATTCCTAAATGCGCTCTCAAGTGCTAGAATTGAGTCTTTTGTGTGGCCTGTGGGGACTTCTAATGAGCCACCCACGGCGACATCTTCGCTTCTCGCGGGATACGGACTTGACGCGGAGAGTGCCACTACGGTGACGGTTAAGAGTTTAAGCGGAACGGATAACCAGATTTCTTTTGGTTCTTTAGCCGCGTCAAATCTTGTGTATGCGCTTGTGCAGAATGCGTCCGCCATTGTGCGCGTCCCTGTAGATCTCTTGAAGTTGGTGGATCCTGCTAATTTCGCCGATGCGCGGCTATTCCCGTATGAGGCTGAGTCCGTGGATTTTCTTCACCTTGAGGATGAGGGCGTTGCTTATTCTTTGGCGCGGTCTTCATCAGGTGAGTGGGCGATGACCTCGCCCATAACCGCACCTGCCGATAAAGGGACGGTGGAGGCTGTACTTGGGAATCTTTTAGTCCTTAAAGCTCCAATAAGCATTAGTACTAATGAGAGCGTGATAAGTGTCGCGCTTGGGACGCAGAAGGGGAAGTCGCTCCTTACGCGTTTGCCGCGCCAGAGGGTTCTCGCGAATATTGCGCTTGAAAAGCTTCGCAGTCGCGAAATGCTTTCGATTCCAGCGGAAGAAGTCTCACGGCTTGTGCTAACGAAGGCTGGGGAAGCTAAGCCACTTGCCCTAGCGTATGACGCGAATCGCCGTGAATGGCGCGTTGAGCCTCCTGCCGCGGGCAAGGCTGTGGAAGTTGATGTCTCGGCTATCGCGGCTGTTTTGGCGCAAGTGCAGCCCCTTAATGCGCGGCGGATTGTGAAGTTAAAGGTTCCGCCTGCTGATTTACGGCTTTATGGACTTGAAACACCGCGCCTGACGCTGGGCATTGATTCCAATAAGGCGGGGGCCGTGCGCCGTAATATCCTAATTGGCGATGCGGTGGAAGGTGGCGCGTACGCGACTATTGGCGCGGCGGATGCCGTCTTTATCTTGCCCGAGCGTGCTGTAAAAGTCTTCTTAGCACCGCTAGTAAAGCCCTTAGAAAGGTAAAACTATGAAATACGATAAAAATCATGCGTTACTTGATTGCGAAATAGCTGAGCTACCTAAAAAGAGCGGCAAGGTTCGCGATGTCTTTGACCTTGGGGATAAACTCCTTATGGTCGTAACCGATCGCATTAGCGCGTTTGATGTAATCCTGCCGTGTGGTGTCCCCGATAAGGGCAAGGTCTTAAATCAGCTTTCGCTCTTTTGGCTTAAGTTCTTTGGTGTGCCCAATCACCTTATTACGGCGAATGTTGAGGAGTATCCTGAAGTGCTGAAGCCTTATGCGGAAGATTTACGCGGACGCTCCATGCTCGTCAAGAAAGTGGAGATGGTGCCCGTTGAGTGCATCGCCCGCGGCTATTTGACGGGTTCTGGCTGGAAAGAATATTCCGCGAAAGGCACGGTGAACGGCGAGAAGCTCCGCGCGGGATACGAGAACGCGTCAAAGCTCGATGAAGTCTTGTTTACGCCCACTACAAAGGGCGAAATTGGTACGCACGATGAAGCCATAAACTTTGAAGAAACGGCGAAACTTGTTGGCTTAGAGACGGCGAAGGCTCTGCGGCAAGCGACAATTGATCTTTACACAAAGGCGGCGGACTATGCTCGCGCCCACGGCATTATTATCGCCGATACCAAGTTTGAGTTTGGCAAGGCGGCGGATGGTTCGCTGATTCTTGCGGATGAAGTGCTTACGCCTGATTCCTCGCGCTTTTGGCCGCAGGCGAGTTATGCGGTGGGGTCGAATCCGCCTTCGCTTGATAAGCAATATGTCCGTGACTGGCTGGACTCCATTAATTTCAATCACCAGCCGCCAGGACCTGAGTTGCCCGCGGAAGTGATTTCACGCACACGCGAGATTTACTTGAAGGCGTTTGAAGACCTCGCGGGACATAAAATTGAACTTTAATAACACTAATCAATATTCTATACTATAAGAAAGGACTCCTAAAATGGGAATGCTTGGACAACTTAAAGATGCAATGAAGATGCGCGCGGAAGCGAAGCGTATCCAAAACGAGATTCAGAAAATCTCCGTTGACTATTCGAACGGCGGCATTACGGTGACGGCGCGTGGGGATATGTCCATTACGCGTATCGCGATTGCGCCTGAAGCCTACGATGAAGTTAAGGCGGGTAAGCCCGCACGCTTTGAGACGATGCTTTTTAATGTCGTCAATGGTGCACTTAAGAAGGTAAAGGACGCGACCCAAGCCGAGATGGCGAAGATGATGCAAGCCGAGACGGGACTCTTTGGTAAGTAAAGATGTTGCGTCCAATTGAGGAGCTTGAGAAGTGCCTAGCGAGGTTGCCTGGCTTTGGGCGACGGAGTGCCGCGCGCGCGGCACTTGCCCTTGTACGCGAACGCGTACGCCTCGCAGACCCACTTCTCTTGAGCCTTAAAACCGCCTGCGACTCAATTTGTTGCTGTTCACGCTGTGGGGCTTTTACAGTCCGTGAGGAGAACCCTTGCCGGCTTTGTACGGACTCCACGCGTGAGGACGGCGTACTTTGTGTAGTCGAGGAGCCGTCGGATATTGTCGCGCTTGAGGCGGCGGGGGTTTTTCACGGACGCTACCATGCGCTTGGCGGCAAGCTTTCTCCTGCGCGGCGGCAGTCACCCGATAAATTGCGCTTTGCTTCACTCCTTGAGCGCGTAGAGAAGGAACATTTTAAGGAAGTCTTCCTCGCACTTTCAACGGATATGGATGGCGACGCGACCGCGGGATTTATCGCGGAACTTTTGCGGGAGGTGCCTGTTAAAGTGACGCGGCTCGCGTTTGGGCTCCCCGCTGATTCGGGTATCGCCTATTCGGATCCATTAACGCTAAAACGCGCGGTTCAAGGGCGACGCGATGTCTGAAGTCGTTTTTAAGAACATCTCGAAAGTCTACGCGAAGGGCGACCAACCCGCCGTGGACGACATTTCTTTGACTGTCCGCGACGGCGAGTTCCTCGTCTTGGTGGGTCCCTCTGGATGTGGTAAGTCAACGACGCTTCGCATGGTAGCGGGGCTTGAGTTGCCTACGAAGGGCGAACTCTATATTGGTAAGCGCGATGTGACCTATGCCGCGCCGAAGGATAGGGATATCGCGATGGTGTTTCAAAATTACGCGCTTTATCCGCATATGACCGTCGCGCAAAATATGGCGTTCGCGCTTAAGTTGCGCCATGTCCCGAAGGCGGAAATTGCGCGGCGGATTGAGTCCGTCGCTGAGGCGCTTGGGCTTACCCCCTACTTAAAGCGACTCCCCAAGGCACTTTCGGGGGGACAGCGTCAACGCGTGGCGCTTGGGCGGGCAATCGTCCGTGAGCCTGCCGTATTCTTGTTTGATGAGCCACTCTCGAATCTGGACGCGAAAATGCGCGTTGAGATGCGGGCGGAGATTATTCGTTTACATCACCGCCTAAAAGCGACGATGATATATGTGACCCATGACCAAACCGAGGCGATGACCATGGGCGAGCGCATAGTCGTGATGAATCAAGGGCGGCTTCAGCAAGTCGCGCCGCCGCTCGAGATTTATGAGCACCCAGC
>CAVCAF010000036.1:0-16499 GCA_963600185.1 Azospirillum sp. 51_20
ATAGGTTGTGGGGTCAGAATTAGGGCCAAAAGGAGAAAGTTCGCGCAATCCCTTTATGACAGGCGGCAACTTCTCGAGCACATAATCGACATCTTCCATCGTATTATAACGCGAAAGCGAAAAACGCACCGATCCATGTACAGCGATAAAGGGAACTCCCATGGCGCGGATAACATGGCTCGGGTCAAGCGAACCCGAAGCGCACGCGCTACCCGTTGAAATGCAAATACCGAGGTCGCTTAGCCGATAGGCAATTGCCTCACCCTCAATATACTCAAAACTGATATTCAGCGTATTGGGCAAGCGGTGGTCTCTATCGCCATTAACCCGCGTATTAGGGCAGGCGGAAAGTATGCCTTTTTCAAGTTTATCGCGTAAAACCGTCAACTTCGCGCCTTCTTCCGCCATCCCAAGCCGCGCGAGTTCACAAGCTTTAGCAAGTCCCACAATATACGGAACATTCTCAGTCCCCGCGCGGCGTCCGTTTTCTTGGTGACCGCCGAGCATAAAGGGCTTAAAATGGACACCCTTGCGGACATAAAGTAGCCCCACGCCCTTCGGCGCATGGAACTTATGTCCACTCATCGAAAGCATATCCACGGGCACTTTCTGAACATCTACAGGTATCTTGCCCGCGACTTGCACCGCGTCCGTATGCAAAATCGCGCCATATTCGCGGCAAATCTCGGCTACTTGCTCCATTGGGAAGACCGTCCCCGTCTCATTATTAGCCCACATAATCGAGACGAGCGCCTTTGAAGTACCCTTAAGTTCCGCGCGAAGCTGTTCGAGGTCAATTTGCCCTACACTGTTTACAGGGAGCTCAACTTCAGTCCAGCCATTCGCCTTTAATCGCCGCGCAGGTTGGAGGATTGCGGGGTGTTCAACCGCCGTCGTTATTATCTTTGAGCCCTTACCCAAGAACTCCGCCGCGCCCCGTAAAGCCGTGTTATCCGACTCAGTTGCGCAAGATGTAAAGATTATCTCCTCGGGTGAGCAATTGATAAACCGCGCGACTTCCTCCCGTGCCCGCGTCAAATAGCGCGCAATTTCGCCGCCAAAAGCGTGCATGGAACTTGGGTTGCCGTATAAATCACCTAAAAATGGCAACATAACATCGCGCACCTCGGGGGCTACGCGTGTCGTCGCATTATTGTCAAAATAGACTATCCTTTGCATTGCGTATCTATTATACCATATTTCGCTTCATTTTGCTTAGCCGCGCGGATGAAATTTCGCACATTCCTCCTTAAGCCGCTCAACCGAAACATGGGTATAAATCTGAGTTGTAGAAAGTGACGCGTGCCCAAGCATCTCCTGAACACTGCGTAAATCAGCCCCCGCGTCCAATAAGTGCGTAGCGAAACTATGGCGCAATTTGTGGGGCGTAAGTGTTAAAGGCAAGCCCGCTTCAGCCAAATACCGCTTCATACGATGTTCAACTACACCGCGGGTAAGCGTGCCAAACCTATCCCCAAGAAAGACATGCGCTTCAGCCCCCGCCAAATCAGGGTTTTGGACGGCAATCTCTGCCCTAAGCGCCTCTAACGCATAAACGGCAGGCCTACCTAAGATAACCAAGCGGTCTTTTGAGCCTTTACCCGTCACAATAAGTGAGCCGCGATTAAAGTCAATATCGCCCCATTTTACCGAGAGTGCCTCGCTAATACGGCACCCCGTTGAATAAAGGAACTCAAAAATCGCCTTGTCGCGCTTTGCGGGATACGCCTCAATAAGTCCAAGCGCCATATCCTTCAAGGGACGCGCCAAAAAGCGTCCAACATCCTCCTGCGAGAAGATCCGCGGCAAAGTTCGTGCGAGCCGCGGACCACGCAAATACGCGAACGGATTCTCCTTTACCTCGCCTTCTCGCTCTAAAAAATGAAAGAACGAGCGTGCCGAAGCCAACTTACGCCGCAAAGTCGCGGGTTTCGCGCCTTCCCGCGAAAGTGCCATTAAATAGCGGTGCGCCTCATTCTCGGCAAGTGCCTTCCATTCATACGGCGGCTCGGAAGTTTCTCCCCACACGACACCAACCAACTGGCAAAGGTCTTGCAGATAATTCTCGCGCGTATTAAGCGACATGTTGCGCTCACCCGTTAAATAGTCCGCGAAGCGCACAATTAACGGATCCTCCTTTGTGAATCGGTTAAGCGGACAACATGTCGCCTCAGTTTTCATTCCTTCTCTTCGGAATCTTCTTGAGCCTTGCCCTTCGGTGGCGGCAAGTCATAATTCTTAGCTTCTTCGTCGTAATTCGGTATCTGATCATGGTAGGCGCTTAAAATTCGTCTAAGCGCCGTAATCTGACGCAGACTTAAAGCATGGCGCCGCGAATACTGATCGCGCAAGCTCTCGGCGAAGTCCCTATCGTCGTAGACTTTATGACCCTTACGCGCCTTAGGACGCCATTCCTTAATATTGTCAAAGAGCTCGAGTATATGCTCCAGGGCTGGGTCTGCTTTCGGCAGTGTAAACCCGCCAGGCACGAACTCCGACAAATTCGCGACGACGGTCTCCGCGTCAGGTAGCCCCGCCGCATTTTCACAAACCGTCCGCGCCAAGATTGCCATTTGCTTAACCGACAAGGCGCGTCCGCGATCCACTTGGTCACGCAAGCTCTTAATGAACTGATTCTCATCAGGCGCGTGAATGCGATTTAATTGCTCAAAGGCGTACTGCACTTTAGCAGGATCCGCCTTCTGCGAAACCATAAGCGCACCGCTTACAAGACCCGCCTCAGCGAGTATGCGCTCCGCCTCTGGAATCTGCTCCTTATAAAGAATGACGAGCCGAATGAGGAAGTCTAACTGCCGCGCACTAAGGGGTCTTTTCGCGTCCCGCTGTTGACGGACGCTTTCCACAAAGGCATGGTCATCATAGACGCGCTTACCAACTTTCTTCGCTTCCTTCCAAGTCTTAACTTGATCGAGTAGCGAGAAGACAACTTCAAACTTTGCGTCCTCTGGTGCGGCATCGCGGCACGCTTCAAGCGACACGAGGAAGTTCTTATAGAAGTTGCTGAGCATGTCATTCATCGGCTCGCCCTGCTCTTCAATCTTATCGAGCTCCGCTTCCATTTGAGCCGTGTAACCGACATTGAAGAGAGAATCCAGTTTCTTAACGAGCCAATCACAAACCAAAACGCCGCGCTCGGTTGGGATAAGCCGCCGCTTCTCAGAAACGGCATATTCACGCAACTTAAGCGTCTCTATCGTTTGCGCGTAGGTGGAAGGTCTACCAACACCATTTTCTTCAAGTGCCTTAATAAGCGCCGCTTCAGAATAATGGGCGGGGCCCTTCGTTTGCTTCTCATCCGCGAGCCACCTCACAGCTTCCAAACGCTCGCCTTTCGCCAATGCTGGCAAAACATCAACTTCGTCCGTCGTGTCATCATCCTCTTCATCAGGATTCGTTGGCCTCCGCTTAAGCGAGAGCTTCATAACCTTCAAGAATCCCTCAAAGAGGATATCCGTTGTAGAAGCCGTAAAGACATAGCTATGCATGAGCGAAGCATTCTTCTTGGGCTCAAGCGAAACCGTCCGCACCAAAGTCTTCGCGTCCGCCATTTGACTCGCTAAGAAGCGTCGCCATATTAGGTCGTAAAGTTTAAGCTCGGGAGCCTCTAGCGTCGTGATGTCCTTCGGGTGCCGCGTAACTTCAGTAGGACGAATTGCTTCGTGTGCCCCTTGAGCGTTCGCCTTCGACTCATAGAAGTTAGGTGTCTCAGGATAAAAGTTCGCACCGAACTCAGAAGTGATAAGGTTCTTTGCCGCTTCGCGTGCCTGATCGGAAACATTAACCGAGTCAGTACGCATATAAGTGATAAGTCCTTTTTCGTAGAGTGATTGCGCGAACTTCATCGTCCGCCCAGGCGAGAACGCGAGTACACTCGATGCCGTCTGCTGCAATGTCGAAGTCGTGAACGGCGGCAGAGGATGCTTCGTACGCGGTCTCTCGGTCACATCCTTAACTTCAAGATGCACTCCCGCGAGATCGAGAAGGATATTATCCGCGTCTTGTTTTGCGCGGACATTGGGCTTCTCACCATCCAGCCGCGCCAACTTCGCGAGGAACGGCGGCAATGCCTGCTTCTGAGCCTCTACGCCGAGTAAATAGTAAGTCTCTGGCTTAAACGCGTCAATTTCACGCTTGCGCTCCACGAGCAAACGCAAGGCGACGGACTGTACGCGCCCCGCGCTTAAGGTGTGGCTTCGCGGACACTGTACATACTTCCAAAGAAGCGGCGAGACCTTATAACCTACAAGACGGTCAAGAATACGCCGCGCCTGTTGCGCGTCCACCCGCGGCATATCTATATCGCGCGGCTCTGAAATCGCTTTAAGTACGGCGGACTTTGTAATCTCATTATAGGTAACGCGGCAGAACGGCTTCTTTGCCGCGACGGGTTCAAGAACCTGCTTTAAGTGCCAGGCGATGGCTTCTCCTTCACGGTCAGGATCGCTCGCGAGATAGATCTTGTCAGCTGACTTGACCGCCGCCTTTAAATTGGCAATGACTTTTTCCTTGCCCGTCGAGACGACATACTCAGGCGTAAACTCCCAATGATTCACGCCGTCCTTATGAATGGCAATTGCTTTATCACTCTTGGGGAGGTCGCGAATATGTCCAACGGAACTCTCCACCCGAAAGTCAGAACCTAAGTACTTACCAATTGTTTTCGCCTTAGCCGGCGATTCCACTATTAGCAGATTTTTACCCATATTTCTTTCTATCTACTCCTTCGTTAGTTATCTTATTCTAATAAGTCATTACACGCTAAACATCTCACTTGCCCACGGGCCAGAATTTGTCCGCGAGCTTCGTTGGGATGCCAGTTTCAGACTTCTCAAAGCAGTCCGCCAGAATCTTCCACCCCAAGTCAAGCGCTTCTTCGAGCGGAATATTCACCGACAAGTCCATCATATTCTTCTCAAACGCCGCGCCATACTTAAGTAGTTTCATATCCCACGCCGACATACGAAAGCCCATCGACTGCTTCTCGAGTGCTTCCTTATACTGCGCGTAAAGCTTAATCATCGCGTCCATAATCGTACGGTGATCTTCGCGCGTATTCTTATTCACCTGCTGTTTAAGACGCGAAAGCGAGCCGAATGGCTCAATGCGTCCGTTGCGCAAGTAAAACTGCCCTTCTGTGATGTAGCCCGTATTATCAGGCACAGGGTGCGTAACATCATCACCTGGCATCGTCGTCACCGCGAGAATCGTGATTGAGCCCGCGCCGTCAAAGTCAACCGCCTTCTCATAGCGCGAGGCGAGCTGCGAATAAAGGTCGCCTGGATAGCCGCGGTTGGACGGGATCTGCTCCATGGTAATCGCGATTTCTTTCATCGCGTCCGCGAAGCTCGTCATATCCGTGAGAAGTACGAGAACATCCTTACCTTTAAGCGCGAACTTCTCAGCGACGGCGAGCGAAACATCGGGTACGAGCATACATTCAACCGTCGGATCTGCCGCGGTATGCACGAACATAACCGTCTTTGAGAGTGCCCCCGACTTATCGAGCGTCGCACGGAACTTAAGGTATTCGTCATACTTAAGCCCCATACCGCCGATGACGATAACATCGGAGTCCGCCTGCAAGGCAATACGCGCCAAAAGTTCGTTGTACGGCTCGCCCGCACGCGCGAAGATCGGCAACTTCTGGCTCTTAACGAGCGAATTAAAGAGGTCGATCATCGGGATGTTGGTGCGCACCATCTCGTGCGGCATAATACGCCGCGAGGGGTTCACCGAGGGCTGTCCAATTGGTGACTCTTCACCCACGACGGCGGGACCACCATCACGCGGCACGCCCGAACCTGTGAAGGCGCGTCCGAGAAGATCTTCCGAGAACGGCACCTTCATCGTCTCGCCCAAGAAGCGCACTTTTGCCGCGGTATCTACGCCACGCGCACCCGCGAAAATCTGCAAGGTCACATTATCACCGTCCAGCTTAATAACCTGCGCGAGTGAAGTTCCCGCACGCGATTCAACCTCGGCAATTTCGTTGTACTTAACGCCTTCAGCCCGCAATGTCGCGACCGAGCCCGAGAGCGCATCAATCTTGTGATAAATCTTGTTGTTGAACATTTTTGATTTCTCCCTATCGCGCCTTTCGTTTACGCGGCAGAAGCCGCTACTTTCTCAATCAACGCCGCCTTACTAGCCGCGAAACGCGCGTCTTCAAATGGCGTGTCGTTCCAGTCAATAAAGGCTTGGCGTAAATCAGTAAAGAACTTACGTGTTTCATCCTTCGTCGTGAAACCGAAGTGTGCCGCGAGAACCTTCTCAACGACATCAAACATCTCGCGTTGCCGCGCAACGGGCGTTGTCGCGTCCGCGTCCGAAAACGCGTTCTGCTGTAAATACACCGCGTCAAGAAACTCGGCTTTGAGATAAATCGTGAAGTCTTCAAGGCTCGTACCTTCTTCACCCACGACTTTCATCATCTGCCCGACTTCACTGCCGCGCCGCAGAATTGTCCGCGCCTTCTCTACGCGCGCCTCTTCAATGACGGACGGATAATGACTCCAGCTCTCGAGCGGGTCAATCGCTGGATACCGCCGCGCATCTGAACGCGCACGGGAAAGCCCATGGAACCCGCCCACGACTTTCAGCGTCGCCTGCGTCACAGGTTCATCAAAGTTACCACCCGCGGGCGAAACCGTGCCGCCGATTGTGACGGACCCAATAGACCCATCCTTTAACTTCACGCGCCCCGCGCGCTCATAGAACGCGGCAATACGCGATTCCAAATAGGCAGGGAACGCTTCCTCGCCAGGGATCTCCTCTAGGCGTCCTGAAAGTTCACGCATCGCCTGCGCCCAACGGGATGTGGAGTCCGCCAGTACGAGTACCGCCAGTCCCATTTGACGGAAGTATTCCGCGAGCGTCACCGCCGTGTACACCGACGCTTCACGCGAGGCGACAGGCATTGAGGAAGTATTACAAATAATAATCGTTCGCTTCATCAGCGACTGCCCCGTTTTCGGGTCAACAATCTCAGGGAACTCCTTCAGCGTTTCCACAACTTCGCCCGCACGCTCACCGCACGCCGCCGAAATAACGACATCCACCTTCGCGTAACGTGCCGTCGTCTGTTGCAAAACAGTCTTGCCCGCGCCGAACGGACCCGGAATGCAGTAAGTACCGCCCACCGCAACGGGGAAGAAGGTATCAATTGTACGCACGGTTGTCTCAAGCGTCTCAGTCGGCGCGAGGCGCTCAGTAAAGCAACGAATCGGCACTTTCACTGGCCAGCGTTGCATCATCGTAACCTTAACTTCTTGTCCTTCGGCATTCGTTAGCGTCGCGATAGGCTCCGTAACCGTATAGTCACCCGCGGGGGCGAGTTCCTTCACCGTATAAACGCCGCGGAACGCGAAGGGAACCATAATCTTGTGACCAGGCAATTTATCGCCATCAAAGATTCCCTCAGGCACCCAGCCCAACACTTCACCAGCCGTGACTTGTGCACCCACCGCGGCAGTCGGATGCCACGCCCACTTCACATCACGCGGCAAGCCCGATAAGTACATGCCGCGCTGTAAGAAGAAGCCCGCGTCCTTAGAAATCTTGCTCGCTTCTTTCGCGAGTTCTGGGAGCGGATTCTGTAAGCCGTCATAAACCTGCCCGAGAAGCCCAGGCCCCAATTCTGCCGCGAGCAGTTCGCCTGTAAACGCGACGGTGTCATCTACCGCGAGATCAGTCGTGGACTCAAACACCTGCATATCACACCGCGAACCGCGCACACGCACAATTTCCGCCATCAGCCGCTTTTCGCCGAGTTGTGCGTAGCCAACTTCGTTTTGGGCTACCGCACCTTCGAAGGCAACGGAAATCATGTTGCCATTTACTGCGACTATTTTACCTTTTGCCGTCATTTAAATACCTCCGCGTTCTAAATCAATCTCTCTTTGTTTCAGCCGTGAGGCGGTCGAACGCCTCATTGCCTTTTTCTTGCGAAATCTTAGCGCGCTTAAGCGCGATTGTGAGTCGAATGGCATAAGCCGCGAGTGCACCTTCGCCGAGAGGTGCCGCGGGCGGGATAAGCTCTCCCGCCGCGTCCCACCACACGCGATCAAGTAGCGTCTCACGCTTAAAGACATCCTTCTCTTGAAAGCACGCCTTAACGCGATTACGCCAATAGAGTGCGCAACCCTGCGCGGGATGTTGCCACGCGCGGACCTGCTCCGCACTTTCGCCGCGCGCGACACCCCGCGCCTCGACGAGTGCATTGCGTAGTTGCGCTTCTAGATCTTGCCATGCCGCGCCCGCCTGTGGCCACACGCCACCACAGCGCACCAGAAACTCCTCGCGCGTAATAGGTACAGGCGCGTCAAATGTAAGCGTTGGCAAGCTCGAGACTAGATAATCGACCGCCATAGCGACAAACCTTCTTCCTATTCGCGCACGAGCTTCGCGAGATCAGGACGCAACCGCCGCGCGAGTTCTTCCGCGACAACGGTGCCCGTAAACGCGTGCTCTACGCGTCCGTTATCAACCTTGACTGAGAAGCCTGTACGAACCGCCTCATCAGGCACAATCGTCAGATTCTTCTCACTCGCCAATTGTGCCCGCAAGGTTTCCACAAGCGCGGGCGGCAACGCGAGTTCAACCGAACCCGTTAAGCCTTTGAGTGCTTCCGTAATCAACGCTTTCACGCTCTCAGGCGTGGCGAGCGCGGCATTTACATCCTTCGCGAGTACGCACTCTAAGAGCGCTGTAACCGCGCCTTCGACTTCACGCACCGTGTCGCGGGCGGCTTGCTTAATCGTCACCGCAGCACGCGCGGCATAGTCAGCGGAAGCTTTTTCAGCCGCCGCCTTCGCCTGTGCCGCCTCTTGCTGAGCCGCCGCAATAAGGTCCTTAGCCTTCGCTTCAGCCTCAGCAATTATTTCATTAGCCCGCGCCTGCGCCTTTTCAACGCCCTCGCGGTTAATCTTCTCGAGCAGACTTTGCAATTCTTCGGACATAATATCTCCAATTTATGGCAATGATTATAACTCATTTTGCGGAACAAATCAAACGAAAAATTACGCCTCCTAAAAACACATATCACTCGCCCTTAAATACTTTGACTAGGACGAGTGACATGTAAATGAATGTATTCGCTTATAAATGTAAAGAGAATCGTTTACTATTCCTTAGGGATTGGGCAGACAAGACGAAAACCATAATCGCCTCTTAGGCTGCTGTCGGCAAATGTCCAGGTGCACCCGAGCGTGATCATCCACGCCTGGCTCCACCGCGGATAGCACCCGCGCCCAACATAGTAGCTCTCGTCTTCCATGACGGGATCGACGCAAATGCCCGTTTCTTTGTAATCCGCGCGGTCTTGCCAATAGAGCCAGCTATTGCCGTGGTCACGCACACCATCCGCGGCATTGCCGAACATATCGTAAAGTCCCCAGCGATTGGGCGGTGCCGCCGTGCCAACAGGCAAGATGCTTCCGCTGGCGGGTTTCAACTCTTCCAAATCACGATCCACATTGCCGCACGCGCGCATGTCGGCATTATCCGACCACTTGCCGCCCGTATAAAGCGTCAGAGGCTCACCTGCACGATAGGCGAACTCCCACTCGGCGGACGAGACGACATCAAACGCATAGTCCGAGCCGTGAAAAAGACGCAACCTACCGCAAAATGTATCCGTATTACTCAAATCGTCCGCATTACGCAAAGCCCCAAGATAGAGCGCTGTCGCGGGAATCGTATTCGTAACGGAAAGGTTTCCATTGCACCAGCCATAGCCACCCTTCCAATTACCATAACCACCCTTCTCGCCCGTCACGCATCCCCACTGTGCACGCGTAATCTCATAAATGCCAATATAATAATCATAGGTTAACTTCACCTTATGCGCTAGATTCTGCTGTGTCTTTTCATTGTCGCCGAACTTATTATACGCGTCAGCGTCACCCGTTTCGGAGACACCCATTGTCCAGACGACATCCTTCGCCGGGATCTTACGAAAGGCCATCTTACTCTGCTTGTAAATGTCATTCGCAAGTCCCCCCTCCGGCAAGGCTTCCGCGCTCGTATAATAACGGATGTTTGGTCCGCCAATCATATCCGCGACCATGTAAGTCGGCGGATTTGTCAGTGGCCACGCCGTAATAATCGCCCGCGCACACCCTTCCGCGAGTGTCTGATTAGGTAGCGCCTCGGAAATTGCCCAGTAGAATGTGCACGAAGTACCTTTAACAACGCGATTTATGTCGCCCCAAACGCGCGTATTTGTTCGCTCCTCGGGGACGGTTACCCACCCCTCGGTAGAGCCAGCAACGGCATTCGTCTGAAGCGACCAAGTCACGATGGCGCTTTCAGAAAGCGTATACTCAACACGCACAGAGCTCCCGTCAGCCGTCTGTTCGAGTTTCACATTAGAGACGGTTGCCGCGCGAACGGCGACTATGCCCAACGCGAGAGAAATAGCAATAACTAGTTTTCTATTCATTTTAAGTTCCTCCTTTCTTACTTATTCGCCGTAAAATCATGCGGTTCAATAACGACGACGGTTCTGAAGCCGTAACCATTTTGTCCCTCAGGATGCCAGCTACCCGTCTGGTATGTCGTGGCGCGTCCCGTTGAGTACGCATACCAGTCTTGATAGCGGCCGCCCCGGAAGACGTACGAATTACCGCCTGCCGTTAACCCAATAGGATCAGTCGTCTCCTCATCAATCGTCGCCAACGCGCCCGTGGTCGTATCGACATAGACCCAATCAAGGCACATCTCCGCGGCATTGCCGAGCATGTCATAGAACCCCCAATCGTTCGGCAAAAGTGAGCCGACCTCAAGAAGCGGCTTGCCGTCATTCACATGCCCCACGTTCGCGACATTCACGACATTCTCGATGGGCTCGCCGTTCACGATCTGCTTATTGATGGGACGCAAGCCGCCACACCGCGCGGCGAATTCCCATTCCGCCTCGGTCGGCAAGTCAATGAGAAGTCCCGTCTTATCGCGCACGCCACCAACGAAATTATCCGTCCCGTCGACGCGATAGCCGTCGGTCGGCCACTGATTGTTGCCACGCATGTTATTCCGCCACATAACCCCGCACGGCGTCGCCAACTCGTAATTCATACCCGCTGGCCATATGCCACAGGGATACGGTGCCCCGCACCCCGTCGCAAAGTGATATTGAGCGCAAGTCGTCTCGTAAATCGCGAGATAATAGTTGCGCGTCATGTTGACAACATGCGGATTGCCGACTGCGCCCTCGTTAATGCAGTTATCTGTATTTGTATCTTTGTTGATATAGGCGCTGTATTCGCCCGCCGTGAATGTGCGCCCCTTCGCGTGGACGAGCCTATAAACAATGTTTGTCGTCTTATAAGTTAGATGCCCGAAGCCGAAGGGGAAGTAATTAGTCGAGGTGTAGTAGCGCACCACATCCTTGCCCGACAAGTCCGCGACGAGGTAATCGGGCGGCGCATTTGTTGTCCACGCGGTCACGACGGCACGCGCTTTCTCCAGTGGCGCGTTTTCCCCGAGCGCTTCGCTTCCACGCCATGTAATGCGATGATTCTTACCCGGCTGAACGAGGCACGAGACATCGCCCTCAACCGTCCGCAAGAGTTGTCCATCAATAGCGACCCAGTCGCCCGTAAGATCCGTGACGGTATTCGTCTGAATCTCTAAGGTAACGATGCCTGGCGCGCCCACGAGATCGTAAGTCACGACAGTCCGCAACCCGCCGCCCTCCAAGCGCACATTTTCAACTGTTGGGGTAGCCGCGAAAACGCCTGCGGCGAAAAACGTGGCGACGGATGCCATTAACACTTTCTTTTTCATACTCTTTTTTCTCCTCGTTTAACGGATAGAAAATAGCAAGCCAAACTTCTTAGCAATCGCGGTGACTATACTTGCGAGAGAAGTTGAACCTTCTGAAACTAAGGCGCTTGAACTCGTCGCCGTATCTACCTGCACAGTGTAAGTTGTATGTGCGCTCGTATCCCAGAAGTCATTCTGCCCCGTTGTTGGGCGCAACCCTTCAAGGTCATCATAAGTCACGCTTTCCGCGGCAAAAAGCGCGGCACTTGCGCCGAGGCTGATGACGAGGACTAACTTTTTAATTAGCTTTAGTCCATCTCTTTTGAGTGACTTTCTTTTCATGTCTGTACTCCTTATTTGTGTTTACAAATTGCGAACTTTAGCGAAGCCTTTTCTCGAAGGTTAGCCCAACTAAGGCGACGGGCGCGTCACCTGTATTCGTAAGGTCAATGAACGAGAGGACATCATCAGGGCTCGCCTCGCTCTTCAAATACCATGTATATAGCGCGGCGTTTCTATCGAGCTGGCAATATCCCGACCACGCGACTTTACCTGTCTTCACGCCGCCCGGCCAACGATAGCACCCAAAATGGTCACCGAAACGGAATACGGCGTGTTTAGCCGTCGCCTTCGCCGCACGATCTTCCTGCGGTTGACGATAGCCATACGCCACCTCGAGCACGCCGCCCTTACCGCCCGAGCGCGACACATCACCTGCACCGAGAAAATGAAGTCCTGTCACATCTCTCGTCCAAGAGGGAATCGTCACCGTCTCGCCTGGCTCAATAACAATACAGCCACTCTTGAGTGTGCGCGTATCAAACGGCAAGCGGAAAGGTAGCCCCGCGAGATTGACTGGGTCGCGTGGGAAGTCCTGCACAGGGCACTTATTATTCGAATCAAGGCTCCATCCGCAAAGATTCACGGGGAAGTAACGCATGTCATTACCATTCTCAAACCACGCCTTATCCCCCGCATATTTCGGGTCTTTCCAGAGCCGCCGATTCATCACTTTCTCTAAGCGCTGGGGCTCAAGTAAGCTGTCGGAAGGTATCCGCGCCGTATTTACCCCGAGATTCAACGCGAGTGTATGGATGAGAAAGCCTGTCTTACGCGGATAGGATGAGAGCAGTTCTCTCAGTTTCAATGTCGTCACCGCGACGCGCCGCCCCGCGACCGTCACCTCGGCGACAACCCCAGGCGTAGTATATATCTTCGCGCTTGACTCTGGCTTCGCGACGAGAATGCCATGCGCAATCTGCCGCTTAGCCTTAGGTCTACTCCCAAACAAACCCCAATTGGTATCAGAAGGTTTCTCAAGCGAAAGAAAGAGATCATCATTCGAAATGCCGCGCATAAGCCCCGCATTAGCTGTGCGCGTCACCCACTCAAGTGCATTCGTCAAAGGTTCAATCGTAAGACCAAGCGCCTCCAAAGAAGTGCCGCGCGACTCAAGATAGCGTAAACCCGCCTCATCAAGTTCAATTACGGACTTTCCCCAATCATTCGGACGGAACGCCTTCGTAATCTTAACGCCGCGCATAAACTCGTCCAACATTGCGTTCAGCGTGAAGACTGCCGCGGGTTCAACCTCTAGGCGACTCATGACGGGCAACTGCGCGAGGAACCAGTGTCCTTTGCCCATATATAGCCGTCCGACTTGGAGTCCGTCAAGTCCATTCGCGTGCCCTGAATCAAGGAGCGTCTCATACGCGTTCGCACCATCCTTCACATACCCCGAGTCGCCAAGTTCTGTATCAGGCCGCCAAACACGCAACATCCGCTCCTCAAGTCCAGACAAAGCCCCTTCCGCACGCCGCCAGACGAAAGACTGATGACGATTAAAGACGAGTTGCGCGGGAGCCCACGATTTATTGTCGAGATCAAGAAGCATTACGCGTCCACCCGCGACGACATGCCGCTTAAGCGCCAACCCTTCCTTTACTGAGAGACTCCGCGCGACGACAATCGGACGCCCCGCGGCAATTGCCTCTTTTACCGTGGGGACGCACGGCGCTCCTGCGGCAATTAAAGGCGAGTTGGTTTCCGCGAGCAGTACCGCGCCTGCTGGGAAGCGTATTTCCTCCATGGGGAAAGCTGACCCCTCATAACGCCGCTTCGCGAGCGTCTGCCCTTCCGAAACAAGCTCATAGACGATATCGAACGCGGTTGGACGCGGCACTTGAGGAACGGAAATCTTTTCCTCAGCTTTCCAAAAGCGTCCCGCACTCAATACGAAGTCGCGCGTCGTTTCCTCTACAAGTTTACCATCAAGGTAAATGCGGCGACGCAGTGTTGAGGGACGGTCAACAAAGGTGCGGCTAAACACTTTAAGCGTCCGTGTCTCTTGCGTGCCACTACGCCAATTCGGGAATGTCTCGCGCAGGGCAATGAGATAATCAGGCGTTAAATTCTCGCCCATGAGCTCAAAAAGGCGATTACGCGGCTTGGCTGTCGCCGAGACCCAAATCTCCCAACCAGAGAGTCCCGCCTCATAGTAGCCGTCCGCGAACATTCGCACGCAATTAAACCACGCGCGAAGCCACCCATCTTCCGTGAAGATACTGTCGCCTGCCCACTTTGTCGCACAAAGGAAGTTGTCGTTCAGCCCATGATAGAAGTCCTCATCAATCAAAAGCGGCTTATTCTTCGTTGAGACCCCTTGCCAAGAAATTCGCCCTTTCGCATACCAATACGCCATCTCGGGCAAGCAATTCACATCATCACCTGGTCCAAACGGATAATGAAATGACCGCAACGGCATGGGACCTGGTCCACGGAAAGGTGCGCCACACTCAATGTCGCCCGAGAACAGCCACGGTCTTGTCGGGTCGACCTTAGCCATATTCGCCCCGACATCCTGTACGCCTGCCACAAGTTCCTTCCAGTTAGGCGTACCCTCAATACCATAGACACTCCCGAACTCGCACCCGAGATACCAAACGACGACTGACGGACGGTTCATGTACGCCTTAGCGAGCAGCCGATCGGCTTCTTTCTTGTTCGCCCAATAGCCTGGTTTGCAATCACGCGCCTTCCCTTCGGAGACCCCATTAAGGAGAAAGAGGAAGCCCATCTCATCCGCCGCGTCGCCCAACATCGCGAAATGCCGCGTATCGGTGCGCATAGAGTTAATGCCGCGCGACTTGTAGCGACGGATAATTTCCTCAGGCGTATCCTCACGCGTCCAGCCTCCGCACGAATCATGCCGCAAGAATAAGGGCGTGCCATTTAGCCGTATCTCATCATTCACAAGTGTGATCTCACGAAAACCGAACCGCGAGCGTAGCGCATCCAATCGCCGTCCCTTCGCCTCTACAACAACATCAAAATAAGAGAGGTTAGGCGTATCAGGCGACCAAAGTTGCGCGTCTGCCCAAGGTTGAGAAACGGCGACTTGCGTCGAACCGCGTGCGGGGATAGTCACCGTCTGCGCGGCACATTCAAGACTCGCGCCGCCATTCTTAACAGGTCTCAACCAGCCACGCACAACCACCTTTTGTGCAGCATCCGTCGCGTTCGTCACCTCAACCTTCGCCGTGAACACTTTCTCAGGCGTTACCTTCGTATCAATCGCGACATCATTTACCGAAACCGCATCATGATATTCAAGCCAAATGGGTGCGCTTAGTCCAACATGCTCCCAGACTGCCCACACCGCATGCCGCGGCACAATGCCAGCCATCCCATCCTCCTGCCCAAGACGGAACGACAGCGCGAAGTCATTCTCTCCGTCACGGATAGCTTCCGTCACATCATAAACCGCGGGTATGGGGTAGACGCTCTTCGCGACGACCTTCCCGTTAATGGAGATTTCCGCGTCCGAATTAAATACGCCGACATGAAGCGAAACGCGACGCCCACGAACGGACGGCAAAGTCGCCTTGCGCCGATATTGGCAAATGTCGCGCCAGTTTGAACGCAAATCATAAACATGCGGAACGCGCACCGTCACCCAGTCCGCAAGTGCCGCGCCTTTCTCTGGTGCACGCGGAATGCGCCGTGTCTCCCATTCGCCAACAAGATCCACCGCTTCACGCGGAGCCAATGCACGCGCTAATTCGCTCCGCCCATAATTAAGTTCGCGCCCAGTATCTTGCGCTTTCACTAAGCCGCTTAAACCAATAAGCGCAAATAAAACGCAAGCCTTCAAGCCGTAAGAGAATCTCATACGATACACGGATAACCTCCAATAAAAAATGAACGGATAAAACGAGAAGAAAGATAATCCAAGGTCAAGCCTGCGCGCCGCGCCTCGCTTAACCCTCGGTCAGCACCCTTCAAATACGCGCTATCTAGCGCGTCTACAGCACGGTTTTCAGCGAGGGGGGGGTACTAGAAAGCTCATTACGGACGCTCCACAGCGCATTCTAGCGCCCACTGGTGAGCCGTTTAGAGTCTCCCTCAAGAAACCCACAAGAGCCCAAACGCCGCGCTCAAAATTAACGCGAAACATAAGCGCCTCACGCGCAACGCGTGAAAGCAAAAACTTTATTCTAGCTCTTAACCTCTTCATCGCTCTTTCTAAAGTAGCCCCAAGAAAAACCTAGCACCACTTTACTTCTGCAACTATTATACCATAGTTCGCGCTGAAAAGTCAACCCACTTCCCAACCGCGTCACTCCGCGCAGTTTGCTATAATAATGTCCGTTCTCTACGGAAATGGTAGAAGCCAGTAAAGGCCCCGTTTGCCAAATACTGTCCGTTTTGTTATA
>CAVCAF010000037.1:0-2059 GCA_963600185.1 Azospirillum sp. 51_20
GTATACGACGGATGGCTTCTATGTCGACCGTTTCTTTGATGCGCCGGGACTTCCTGGACGCGGCATCCCTTATTCGTTTGGCGGCGAGGACTTCTCGGGAACGCTACGCTACTTCCCTAAACGCGATGAGGTTTGGGCATATAACGCGGGGCACACTTTCCGTGTGCTGGGCTTTGAGAAGGAACGCGTTAAGGGCGAGTGGCGCTCGTCGGGCAAGGTTACGCTTGAGAAAGTTTTGCCGCTCGTATTCCCAGGCGCGAAGGAGCGTGCCTTAACGGGTGTGAAGTTGGTAGAGAAGGGTGGTACTGTCGTCTTTACAGCGCATGTAGCCGATGAGACTCCGCTCGTTAATGTGGCGCGGGGTGCCGCGGATGTCTTTAAGGGCGGTGACGCGGTAGGTTTCCAGATGGGACCTGCGACAACGCCGAAGGAATTGCCTGAGCGCAGGCCGAACGGACGCAAGATAGGTTTTACACGCATTCTCGCGGCACAAGTTGACGGCAGGGCGCGTGTATTCGCGTTCAAGCCTTTCGTGGCTAAGGGAGAGAAGAGACCTGTTGAATATGTCACGCCCGCGGGTGGAACGAGTGCTTTTGAGTTCGTCGGCGAAGTACCTGAGGTGAAGGTCGCGCTTGAGAAGGATGCGGATGGTAACGGCTACGCGGTTCGCATTGAAGTCCCCAAAGACTTCTTTGATTTAGACTTCACGAAGGACATATTCTTTGACGCGGAAGCCCTCTTCTCGGGTGATGGCGGTCGCGGCTTGCAGACTGTCCGTCGCGAATGGCTACATACACCCGATTCGTCTGAGGCTACGATGGTCGATGATGTCCCAACCGAGGCGCGACTTCGTCCGAAAGGTTGGGTACGGTGGTCAAAGTAAGATAAAGCGCGTTAAAGAGGTTTCATTATGCGTAAATTAGGTGTACTGTTGCTTTTGGGTGGGGTACTAGGCTTAAGTGCCGCGGAAGCACCACGGATAACTATCCCTGTTGAGATGA
Source organism: Azospirillum sp. 51_20 (assembly GCA_963600185.1). Lineage (GTDB taxonomy): Bacteria > Verrucomicrobiota > Kiritimatiellia > RFP12 > UBA1067 > UBA1067. The sequence goes on from CAVCAF010000037.1 coordinate 1,002, forward strand.
AAGAGGCGGGCAAGCTGACTGTCGCGATTGACGCGAAGGATGGCTCGCGGGTGCGTAATCTCGTGAATGGGCTTGAGTATCCCGCGGGGCGGCACGAGATAGTCTGGGATGGTTACGCCGAAGATCGCTCGCCTGTTATGCCGGGCGATTATGTCGCGCGCATTGCGACCCATCCAGGAATCGTCGCGGACTACCAAGGCTATTTCGCGAATGGAGGTGAGAAGGACTCGTGGATACCGTGGGGACCTAATCACTGTCCGTTCCGCCAGCTTTTGGCGCGAGGGAATCAAGTTGCCGCGCTTGCCTATTTAACGGAAGGCGGACATTCTACAGCTGTATTTGACGCGACGACGGGCGCTTGGCAACGCGGCTTCTATGATAATTATTGGGAAGCGTCGGACGCACTCTTCGCGGTGGACGGCGCGACCAATCGCTTTTATGGTGTACGGTGTAATGAGAAGAAGCGGCAACTCGTTGTGTACGCTTATTCTTGGGATGAAACGCCGCGGGCGCGTGTTTCGTTTATTGGGGAAGTGCCGCCTACAATCCTGCGGGGCGCGGCACGCGTAGGCGAGACGCTCTATACGGTGAATGTCGTCTCAAATACGCTCGATACTTATTCGTTTGAAGAGAAGGCGGGTGTTACAGAGATTGCCTATAAATCGTCGCGTCCTTTAGGGAAGCTCGCGCCCTCACCTCTTTTCGGGAGCGCTAAGGGTTTGATACTGCCGCCCGCGACGAATGTACTGCAGTATGTCGCGGATAGCTCCCGCATCTATGCCGTGTTAGAAGGTTCGTCTCAGATACACATCTACGACAAGAAGTCCAAGCGCGAAGTAGGGCGTATGGGCAAGGCGGGCGGCTTCCGCTTGGGACCTTGGGATGCGGAGCGCCTCGTGCGCCCAACGGGCATTGCGCTTGACGGCAACGGAGGTCTTTGGGTTGCCGAGAATCGTGAGTGCCCTAAGCGGCTTACGCGCTGGGATCTGCAAACAAAGAAGTGTGTTTATGAGAAGTTCGGGCCAGGCTTCTATGGCTTCCCTGGCTATGGGTTTGAC
>CAVCAF010000037.1:2329-16448 GCA_963600185.1 Azospirillum sp. 51_20
CATAATTATGGGCGACGCCTCGCGTGGGATTATGCGGGAGGCAAGGAAGCACCTCCATTCCCCGCCCTGCGCGCGGCATGGCAGAAGGCGTATCCGAATGTAAGCGACGATAAAGTCAATAAGCAACTCTTTGAGGATCGCTCGATTCTAGTTTGGCGCGATAAGAATAAAGACGGCGCTATCACGGCGGATGAATTGGAGATCTTGCCCGACTGCAAAGGGTGCATCGGCTATTGGGGTTGCTGGCTAGAGAGCCTCGACTTTGTGTTCCCTATTACGGATAAGGAAGGACGCAATTGGGCACTCAACTTTGACGCGGGGGAGATGACGGAACCTGGTTCGGCACCCACATGGTCAATCGCGCAGGCACTCGCTACGCGGCGTTCGCTCGCGGGGCACTTCCCCGCGGGAGAGGGTGCGTTTTTCTCGGAGAGTGCGTCCGACCGCTTTGGTAATCTCGTGACAGTGACCCAAACGCCCTATATGCTTGGGGTGGATCGCGCGAAGGGGGCAATTCGGTGGTCGTTCTATAATCCCTACACCTGTGTGCACGGTTCGCAGAAAGCGCCCTTGCCGACACCGGGCGACTTGCAGGGCATTCTCTTTAGTCTTGGGAGCGTACCTTATTCGGCGACGGCGGATGTCATGGCACTCGTTAATAACCATGGTCGCGCGTTCTTCATAACATCCGACGGACTCTATCTCGACGAAATCTTCACGGATGTGCGTGTTTCGGCACGAAATGATGAGACCTGCATTAATGGCGAGCCCTTCGGCGGGGTGTTCGCGTGGGATACGCTAAACCGCCGCGCTGTTTTGCAGGCGGGTGGTTCGCGCCTCTACTATATCCGTAATCTTGATAAGGTTAAGGAGTTGCGCGTGCCGTTCACGGTTACGGCGAAGCAACTCGCCGCGGCACATAAAAAGCCGATGATGACGCGTCCTGGGGAAACGGCGAAGAGCGTCCCGCCTGAGGCGGTGCTCCCCGCGAAGTTATCTTGGCGCGTAGCCGACCGCGGCATTTGGGTTGACGCGAAAGTCGTGGCGGAAGCACTGGAACTTACTTGGCGCGTGGAAGATCCGTCGCCGTGGGTGAATAACGGTGAAGATGCCGCGCTCGCGTTTAAGACGGGCGACTGTGTGGACTTTCAGTTCTTAGACTCAAGCGGCGACCCTGTGCGGCTTATGTTCGCGCCCAAGAAGGGGGACGCGAATCAAGTGGAGACAATTCTTTATCGTCATAAGGCGAAGGGCGCGAAGCGGGACTTCGCGTCCCCGTGGCGCACTTATACGGTTGGGGATGTCACTTACCCCACGAACTGCCCCGCGAAAGTACGCCGCGAAGCGAACGCCTATACGCTCACAGCGAAGATTCCGTTCGCACTCTTTGATTCTGTGTCGCGTCCGAAAGAGACGCGCTACGATTGGCGGACGAAGGGGCTACAGGCGGATGTCGGCGTTATTTATGGTGACGCGGACGGCAAGATTAACATGCTCCGCACCTACTGGGCGAATAAAGAGACGGGGCTCGTTAATGATGTCCCTGGGGAGATTATCCCCACGCCCAAGATGTGGGGGCTGCTGCGTCTAAAAGAGGCGGAAGAGGCAGTCTGGGAATGCCCGAAGGGTGCGAAGCTTGTGAGTAAAGGGACACTCGTGAATGCGGGCGGACTCATCGAGATTCCCAATAATGAGATGTACCACCTCGGCGGCGCGGCGGGTCCCGTATGGGACGCGAAGCGTAAACTCCTCTATCAGGCGAGTGGTGCGCGGCGCGTGACGGCTATGCGGTTAGATGGGAGGCGCGTGGCAACCTACGCGCTCACAGGCGGCTCAGCGTATTCTAAAGGGGATACGCTCGCGATAGACCCTAAGAAGGGCGATGTCTATGTGATTACGGGTGGCAGTTGCAAGTCGTACAACTGGCCGCGCAATGGGGCAGGCAATGTCTTCCGTATAAAGGCAGGCGCGGAGGATGGTGCGGAGGCTGTGCGGATAGCGGAGAACTGCATCGCGATTTCGGCTTCGGTACACGACGGCAAGTTGGCGCTTATAAGGAAGGGTGCCACGGGCGGAGAAAGTGCCGCGGTTTCGCTCCTCGATGTGGAAAGCGGCGAAGAGACTCCTCTCGCCACACTCACTGCCCCGCGTGCGTCGCATATTACAATGGCGGACTGGCTCCCCGACGGACGTTTCGCGTTGATTGTGGGCGGCGAGTTCTTACATATCTTAGAAGGGAACTCTTTCAACGCGGCACATAACCTCTTTGGCGTAAGAGAGGTGCGCCTCGCAACGGCACGCGTCTTGGATGACGGCGGCATTTGGGGTGTTGCGGGCGACACGGTTAAGCGCATTGACGGTCGCACCTTCGCGCCCAAACCCGGTGTCGTTATGGGCGGTGCGTCCGGATGGTTTATTGGCAATGTCGTGAGCCGTCCCGAAATCAATGCGACGAGCATTTGCCGCGTTGGGGAGAAGTTGTACGCGGTAGGTTCGGTAGAGAATGCCGCGGTCTATCTCTGCGCATGGGACGCGGCGAAAGGTACGCTTACGCCTGTTAAGCGCTTGGGTGGGGTGACGAACCCCGCGCACCTTGTGATTGACCCAGACGGATTCGTTATGTGCGATAATGTCGTGTGGCCATTTAACGCGAAGGAACTCGCCACGCCGACGCGCTCTTTATCGCGCCTACCTGAGCGGGCGACAGGCGTGTTGCCGAATGGCGTGACGGTACACATCCACGATACGCACCATGTCGGGAGGCCCTTTATTACTTCTTATCGCCTAAGGGGTGAAGCGGTTGGCTCCCAGCGCGGAGAAGACCGCACGCTCGAGCGCGACAAGTCCGAAGGCGTGTTTATTCGTCCAGATAGCGGCTCTAATTGGGCGGAGCGTCCCGCACTGACGCGGGTCGTGCCGACAGAGGATGAGCCCGACCATTGGGAACTGCAGGCGGTGCATACGAACGGACTCGTGCGTGCCTATCGGGTGAACGCGGAGGGGATGCCGTGGACGAAGAAGGCGAAGTATCGCACCTTTACGGAGTCCGCCCCTGACCTAACGCACTACACGGCGCGGGATGGGGATGCGGAAGTTGAGACTAATACCGCGGCAGGCACGCTCACTTTGTGGCGCATTTCGGCGGACGGTAAGCGGACGCGTCTCTCTTCTATAAAAGGACTTAATAAGCCTACCCTCGTCGCAATCTCGCGTGGACGCGTCGTTGTCTATGAGTCAGGCCTTCAAAGTCTACATCGCTACCTTATAAAGTGACGCGCTAGGCTAAGATTACGCTCCACTTTTGAGCGGAAATAAGGTATAATAGAAGCGTTGCCGTGAGAGTGCGGCAAATGTAATCATCCGAAAGGAGCAAAAGCATGAAGAGCGAAATATGGGAAAATCCCGCGGGCGGCAAGGGTAAGATGCTGATTGAGCATATCCTTGATGCCGATATATTAAAGGATAAGAACGGACTTTACGCCCGTGTCACTTTGCCACCGGGCGCGGTCTTAGGTTATCATGAGCACCATGGTAACGGCGAGAGCTATTTCATCCTTTCGGGCGAAGGCGAATATAATGATAATGGTACGCCGCGGCAAGTTAAGGTAGGCGATGTTACTTGGACGCCCGACGGCTCGGGTCACGCCCTCAGCAATGAGAAGGGGACAACAGACCTCGTCTTCATTGCGCTCATCGTCAATAACTAAGACGCGTGAAAGTCTGGTTGCAACGCGTCAGTGAAGCTTCCGTTGAAGTGGAAGGCGAGGTACTGTCGCGGATAGGTCTCGGGTATTTAATCTTGCTCGGGGTAGGGATAGGCGACACGCCGCGCGCGGCGGAAACTTTAGCCGCGCGGGTTGCCGCCTTGCGTGTATTTGAGGATGAGGCGGGTAAGATCAATAAGTCTATTGAGGATGTGCAAGGGGAAGTGCTCGTTATTTCGCAGTTCACCCTCTACGCCGACACGGCGCACGGGCGGCGTCCTGGTTTTTCAAATGCCGCGCGACCCGAACTCGCCCAGCCTCTTTATGAACACTTCGTTGCTAAGCTTAGGGAAATACTTGGCGCGGAGCGTGTCGGCACCGGACGCTTTGGCGCACATATGAAAGTGCGACTCCTCAACGACGGACCCTTTTCCGTCGAACTTAAGCTCGAAAATAATTAGCCAATAGCACCTTTCGTGCGGCACTTAACCCCGCTTTTGTAAAGGCTAAGGGGCTTCTTTAAAGCGCGGCGGGCGCTTTTTAGTGGGCAGGCAAGGATAAAAAAAGTGCGGGCGCACCGTTTTGATGCGTCCCGTCATAAATCTCATAGTGATTTGGCGTGGTTAACTATACTTATTTACTAATATTAGAGTCCTAAGCATTATTTATGTGTACGCAGGGCGCGGCAGAGTCCCCAGAGATTAGCCGCGCAGCTAATTATCATTGTTAGCCAGTAGAGGACGACATCTGGTTTAAAGACCCTTACCAAAATATAGGCAGGAATCCATACTGCGAATGACGCGAAGAGGAGCGAGCGAAATACCGCGGCAGTTTTGCCATATCCGCGCAAGGCACCCTGAAGGGTTAGGGCGACGAACTCAAGGGGAGCCTTAAGTGCCGCGATAAGTAAGAGGGGTGTACTCGCGGCGAGGATGGCACTTTCGCGAGAGAATAGCCTAACGGGTCCGTCCCCGAAGAGGAAGAGCGTTGCCGCATAAAGTGCCGCGAGGAGCAGGGTTAAAGTTATGGAAACCGTGAGGAAGTGCCGCGCGTCTGCCGTCTTCTTCGCGCCGATACTGCGTCCAGTTAGAATCTCCAAGGCGGAAGAGAGTCCCTGCACCGCAGAGTATCCGACACCATTTAAGGCGAAGGCGATAGTGGAAGCCGCGGCACTCGCCGTATCCAATTCGGCGATGAGCCCTGTGAATGCGAAGAAGCCGCCAATCTCAAGGACGGTGCGAAGTCCGTTTGGGATGCCGAGTCTCAGAATCTCGAGTGTCTCGCGTGCGGAAAAGGAAGGATGCCAAGAGACGGACTTTTCGCGCAGACTTGGGGTGCGCCAAAGTGCCGCGCCGAGCAAGATTACGGGCACGAGGTGGGCGAGGGTCTGGGCAATGCCTGCGCCGAGGAGTCCGCCTGGACCTAGGTGCCCGGCGATAAAGATAGGCGCGAGGGCAATGTTGGTTATAAAGCCGAGGGTCGTCGTCGCGCCGACGAGGTGGGTCTTACCTTGCCCCATGAAGAATCCGCCAAGCACGGAGCCGAGGATCGTGAGCGCGGCGTTGGGCATAAGGATATCAAAGTAGCGCGTTTCCGCGGCAAATACGGCGGGGGAAGTGTTGAAAATGCCGAGGATAAGCCGCGCGAGAGGACAGCCGAGCGCGAGGAGCGGCAATGAGAAAAGGGTGAGCCAGAGGGACTGTATAAACGCCGAGTAGGCGCGCCCCCGCTCCCCCGCGCCATCATGTTGGGCGAAGACCGTCCCTGCATAGCCGAGTGTCGCGTTGAAGAAGGACATGAACGTGACGGCGAGGAGTGAGCCGGGGAGGGACGCATGGAGCGCGGTTGTTGAGTGCCGCGCGAGGAAGAATTGCGTCACGAAGGTATTCGCCGCGAAGGCGAATTGCGCGAGGACGAGTGGGCTCGCCGTGCGAAGGGTGATCTTAAGCGCCGTCCACACGCGCTTATTCCTCAATCGGTAAGGGGACAGTGGGGAGACCTAGCGAGCGCAGAATCTTGTTTTGCTTCTCCCACGCGTCAATGACTTCGAGCGGATCTTTCTTTCGGAGCACATTGAACTTGCTGTTGATGGAGTCCTGAATGCCGCGCTCGGTGCGCACGCGCTCACAGCAAAGGTCAAGGTAGTCCGTAAGCGTGCCGCCCGCCGCGAGGTAGGCTTTCATTTCCGCCTTCATGCCGTTAACCATGCGCTTCATCTTGCGCAACTCTTCCGAGTCCGCCTTCGCGAGGGGAATGAACTTGGGGGAGATGGTGACGACCACATTATTGGAGCAATTGCAGACGATGCCTGGTATCGCGTGCCGCGCGAGGAAGGCATCTCCCTCGTCCTTAAAGGTGTCGCGCCAATCATTCGCCGCGAGACTTTGGATAGTCGCCGCGTCCCCATAAAGTGCCGCGCGGATAGCTGTCGGCTGTGGGGTCGAGAAGTAATGAAGGGCTAGAAGTGCCGCGATGAGCGCGAGGGACAAAACGATTATCGTTGCCCAACGCTTCCACGCGAGCGGATTCTTGCCCACTACCTTATAGGGCTTTATGCCCTGCTTGCGGAGCTGTGCGTACGCGTCGTCACGACTTTTCGCGGCGATCCATCCGTCACAGTTCTCGTTCTTGCTGGACTGATAGTAGTAGTGATACTTCATTAGCGTCTACTGCGCGGCGGCGCGGCACTTAGTGTGCGGCGCGGGGGTTGACGGGCTTTTGTCCAGGTGTAATCTTGATAGGACTAGAAGGATCTTCGCTCTTTTGCGCCTTGATCTCTTCCCAAATCACTTTCTGGTATTCGTTCGTCGGCGCGGGGGCAATACCCTGCATGCAAGCACTGCGGTAGGTCATGCGCGTACTGGGCTTTACGCCAATCTCGGGCAAGTGATTCATAAGCGCAGTCATCGTATCAATACCATAGTTCTCGCCGACAATCTTGTCAAGGTCGGCGGCACACTGTGCGGACTGCAAGGGCGAGTTCTTGAATTGCGACTTTGCACCCGTGAAAACGACGGAAGACACGCGCACGAACTCCTTCTTAAAGCGCGTCTTGAGCTTCGCGTCATCCGCACCTTCCTTGAGTGGCGCGATATTCACAATGCCCCAGCCATCTTCAATCGCGATAAGCGACATCGGGAGCGCGGGATCCTCAACGAGATAAACTGCCGCGGGCGCGCCCACTTTCTCCCGTACGGACTTTGCCGTGGGGAGCGAAAACGCTGCGTCCACGACTTCCACCTTCACATTGCGGGTAAGGCGACTGAGCATCGTCACATTCTCGTTAATGACTTCAAGGGGAATCGTCTTCTGTGCGTTAAGAACGGCGATCTTGCCAACGCCTGGGAACTCGATAAAGCCGCCTGTGTGCTTACGCCGCGCTTCGGCGCGTGCCGCCTTTTGTTCGGGCGTGAGGGGTTGCTTTTTCGCGGCGGCATCTTCCGCGGCGAAGTTCGCGAGACAAAGTGCCGCGAAACTGAGGGCGAGTAGGGTCTTTTTCATAGTTGCTATCTCCTTATTATATAGATTACTGTTCAACATCGATTCCGTAGCGCTTCAGGACGCGTGCAGGGATGACGGCGGGCTTAATGCCTTTTTCTTCCAATTGCTTGTTGGCGCGCTCGAGGAAGTCCAGCGCGAGGTCGGGCTCCTCTTTGAGGATTTGCATAGCTTGTGACCGCACGAGGCTACGCTCCTTATACGCCGCCTGCAGTTCGGCGTGGTAGTAGGCGAGGAATTCTTGTGGGTCGCCGCCTTTTTCTAGATACTTACGCAACTCCTCCTTCGCGAAGTCAACGGTGCGTTTAGCGTCCGCCGCCTTCTCGCTATCCGTCTCGCGCACCGTGTTCGTGATGTTGAGGATATCTTCTATATGGACATAGTCGAAGTTGGAAATGTTCGGCAGGGGCGGCGGCATATCGCCGACTTCTGTCGTGAAGATCCAGCCCATGACTTGCTCAAGTCCCGTGCGGAAGGTGCGGTTGGTTGTGCCCTCGGGGATAGGTTGCGCGGCGAGCCGCTTTTCCATAACCTCGAGCCGCTCTTCTTGGGAGAGCCCTTTCATTTGTTTCCGAAGCGGCTTCTCCTTCGCGGGCGCGAGCTTCTCTTCCTTAATAACCTTCGGCTCGGCAGGCGGTGGTGTCGGCTTCGCCTTATGTTTCGGACGCGCCGCGGTGGGCTGCGTGATAGGGGCGAGTTCGCTCTTGGGGGCGACGAAGTGCCAGACGGCGAGGGCGAGCCCAGCGGTGATAAGACCCGCTAAAACGCCGCGCCAAATAGTGGGGCGCGGCGGCTCTTTCGGTGCGCCGTCCGTTTTTTTATTACTATAGGTAGGTTTCATACCTAAGATTTTACCACATTTTCGCCGTTCTGTGAAGGGGGTATTTTAAGAAAGTTTGTTTTTGTGGGTTTTCGGGTGGCTTACATTTTCTGTATGGTTTTACATTTCATGCTTACAGAAAACGGCGGCGCACCCGCGAAGCGTCCGTAAAAGGGTTATTTGGCACGGTTTCTGCTATTACACGGACGAAGGATGATATAGTCTATGCAAAGTGAGCAGCATCAGCGGAGCCTCTATAGCTCCAACTTTGAGCACGACGCGTGCGGCGTTGGGCTCGTGGCGAATTTGAATAATGTGCCGTCGCGTGAGGTGGTAAAGTCGGGGCTGACCGTCCTCAAGCGCCTCATGCACCGCGGCGCGACAGGTAATGACCCAGAGACGGGCGACGGCGCGGGCTTGCTCGTGCAGATTCCAGACGGCTTCTTCCGCAAGGTCGTCCCTGATTTGCCCGAGAAGGGTCAGTACGGTATCGCGATGGTGTTTGGCGCGGTAGGCGAAGAGAAAGTCTTTGAAGAAGCCGTCGCGGCGAATGGGGCGAAGGTACTCGCGTGGCGCGAGGTGCCTGTCGTACCCCAGGCGGTCGGGCCTGTCGCCCGTAGTGTTCTGCCGCGCATCCGCCAACTCTTTGTGGCGGGCGCAGACGAACTTAAGTTGTATGTCATCCGCCGTGAAATTGAGAAAACGCTGAAGCACGGATATATCTGCTCCTTCTCCACACGCACGATTGTTTATAAGGGATTGCTTCTGGCGACACAAGTCGAGGCATTCTATCCCGACCTCGCGGACGACGCGTTTATCTCGGCGATCGCCCTCGTGCACCAGCGCTATTCAACGAATACTTTCCCGACTTGGGAACTCGCGCACCCATTCCGGATGCTTGCCCATAATGGCGAGATTAACACCCTCAAAGGCAACCTGAACGCCCTTAAGGCACGCGAGAAGGCACTTTACTCGCCGCTCTTTGGTAAGGATATGAAAAAGCTTCTGCCACTTATCCGTGAGGGGCAGAGTGACTCCGCGTCGCTTGATAATATGTTTGAGTTACTCGTCGCGGCAGGACGCGACCCCGCCCACGCGATGCTTATGCTTATGCCGCAGGCGTGGGGCGCGAAGTATCATATGGGGCAGGATGTGCGCGGCTTTTATGAGTACCACTCCGCGCTCATGGAGCCATGGGATGGACCCGCGGCAGTTGCGTTTACGGACGGTATCTCGGCGGGCGCGGCACTTGACCGCAACGGACTTCGCCCCGCACGGTGGACTTTGACGCGCGATAATCTCTTTATTTTGGCTTCGGAGACGGGCGTTGTGGATATCCCGCCCGACCAAATCGTGCGGCATGGGCGGTTGCGTCCAGGTTCCATGGTGTACCTCGACCTGCAGAATCACCGCATTCTTGATGACGCGGAAATTAAGACGCGTTATGCGCGGCGCCGTCCCTATCGGCGCTGGGTGGAGGAAAACCGTATTGCCGTTCAGGGACTCTTCACGGAAATTGTCCCTTCGACTGTACCGGGCGACCTTTTGCGGCGACAGCGGCTCTTTGGGTATACCGATGAAGACCTTGAGCTTATCATTGACCCCATGGCGGAAACGGGCAAGGAACCTGTCGGCTCGATGGGCAATGACGCGGCACTACCCGCGCTCTCCCAGAAGCGGCGGACGCTCTTTGATTACTTCCATCAACTCTTCGCGCAGGTGACGAATCCGCCAATTGACCCGATTCGTGAGGAACTCGTGATGTCTCTCATGACCTACATCGGCAACTTGGGGAACATTCTTGAGGAAACCCCTGAACATGCGCGGCTTATAAAGTTGCGTCGCCCCGTCTTGACGGATGATGAACTTGGGCGGCTTTCGAAGGTTGCCGACCGTGGGTATCCTTCCGCGACACTCTCGACTTATTTCTCAGGCAACCTCGAGGCGGCACTGGGTGAACTCGGGCGCGCGGCAGTCCAAGCCGTGGGTTCGGGGGCACGGATAGTTATCCTCTCTGACCGCACCGACCCCAAGGATGGCGAAATGCCAATCCCGGCACTGCTCGCGACCGCGGCAGTTAATCGGGCACTTGTGGACGCGGGGCTTCGTACTTCAATTGGACTCGTGGTGCAGTCGGGCGAAGTGCGCGAAGTCCATCATTTCGCCGTCCTCCTCGGCTATGGCGCAACCGCCATTAACCCCTATCTCGCACTCGAGACTGTCACGGCGCGGCATAAGGCGGACGCTGTCGCGGCGGCGGCAAATTATGTTAAGGCGGTGGATAAGGGTCTCCTTAAGATTATGTCCAAGATGGGCATCTCGACCCTGCGTAGCTACCGCTCAGCCCAAATCTTTGAAGCGGTTGGTCTCGCGGCGGATGTCGTCGATAAGTTCTTTAAAGGCACGCCTTCGCGTGTCGGGGGGCTTTCGCTCGCTGATATAGAAGCGCGGTTACGGCGCGCGGCAAAGGCGCAGTCCCAAGAAAAAGGTGAACTCCTTGATTGTGGCGGACTTTACCGTTACCGTAAAAGCGGTGAAGAGCACCTCTGGACACCCCAGACTGTTATCGCGTTTCGTAAGGCGGTACGGACGAATGATGCCGCCCAATTCGCCGCGTATTCTAAGGAAATTGATGACCAAACGCGGCGGAGTTGCACCCTGCGCGGACTCTTTACCTTTAAACCAACGAAGGCAATCCCGATTGAGGAAGTGGAAGACGCGGAATCGATTATGCGCCACTTCGTGGGCGGGGCAATGTCCCTCGGGTCACTCTCGCCTGAGGCGCATGAAACCATTGCGCGTGCCTTTAATTCGATTGGGTCAATGTCCAATTCGGGCGAGGGCGGACTTAATGAAGAGCGCCTCGGGACGGACGCGGACTGCGGCATAAAGCAGGTCGCGAGCGGACGCTTTGGTGTGACGATTGACTACCTCAGGCACGCGAAAGATTTGCAGATTAAACTCGCCCAAGGTGCGAAGCCAGGCGAGGGCGGACAGCTCCCTGCCCATAAGGTGAATGAGTTTGTCGCGAAGTTGCGCCATGCGCGCCCTGGGACGACGCTTATTTCGCCGCCACCGCACCATGACATTTACTCAATTGAGGATTTGGCGCAACTCATTTATGACCTTAAATGCGCGAATCCTGCCGCGCGTATTTCGGTGAAACTCGTCTCTGAAGCGGGCGTAGGCACAATTGCCGCGGGTGTTGCGAAAGCCCATGCGGATGTCGTACTCGTCTCGGGTTATGATGGCGGTACAGGTGCCGCGCCCTTAACTTCGATGAAGCACGCGGGACTCCCTTGGGAATTGGGACTCGCCGAGACCCAGCAGACCCTCGTCAAGAATAACTTACGCGGACGCGTCAAAGTGCAGGTTGACGGACAAATCAAGACGGGACGCGATGTGGTAATTGGTGCGCTTCTCGGTGCGGAAGAGTTCGGGTTTGGTACGACCTTGCTCGTTGCTCTTGGGTGCATTCAAGATCGCCGTTGCCATTGCAATACATGCCCCGTCGGGATTGCTACCCAAGAAGAGTGCCTAAGAAAGCACTTCGCGGGTAAACCCGAACACATCGTCAACTTCTTAAGGCTTCTTGCTGAAGAAACGCGGACGCATCTCGCCGCGCTCGGACTCCATTCGCTGGATGAGGCCGTTGGACGCAGTGACTTACTCGACACAAATGCCGCGCTTGCTCAGGCGCAGGGCTTTGACTTCGCGCGGCTCTTTGCGGTAGAGGAAGGCGACGCACATAAGTTCGTACCGGGTGCGAACCCCTATGTCTTTGATGACTATGACCGCCATGAACTCTTGAGCGCAATTGACTTTAGTGAGTTGCCCGCGAAACCTGTGAAACTGGAGCGGCAAATCAAGAATACCGAGCGCACAATCGGCACGGAACTCTCGGGCGAAGTTGCCGAACGGTTCGGTGAGAAGGGGCTACCTGAGGACACAATCCGTGTACTCTTCCGCGGCGTTGCGGGGCAATCTTTCGGTGCCTTCCTCGCGCCTGGCATTACCTTTGAACTGGACGGTGAAGCAAATGACTTCGTGGGTAAGGGGCTTTCGGGCGGTACAATCGTTATCCGTCCCGCCGTGCACCCGACGATGTACGCGACACTTGGCTTTAAGCCTGAGGAGAATGTTATCGCGGGCAATGTTATCGCGTACGGCGGTACGGCAGGCAAGATCTTCCTGAATGGACAGGCTGGCGAGCGCTTCGCGATTCGCAATTCGGGTGTAACACTGGTGACGGAAGGCGTGGGCGACCATGGTTGCGAGTACATGACGGGCGGCAGGGTCGTCATTCTCGGGGCGACGGGCGTCAACTTTGGTGCGGGCATGACGGGCGGAGTAGCCTATGTGCTCGATGAAGTGGGCGACTTTGACCTAAGGTGCAACCTAGACTCCATAGACCTCGCGACGATAGAGTCGGGGTCGGATGATGAGGCGGAACTTCTCGCGCTCATTCGTGAGCACTTCGAGAAGACAGTCTCCCCACTCGCCAAACGCATTCTAGATGATTGGGCGACATACCGTCCGCGTTTTGTTAAAGTCGTGCCAGTAAAGGAGAATTGATCATGGAACGCATTCACGATATTTACCGTCATGTAGAAGAGCGCAAGGGCGACTTTAAGGAAGTTGAGCGGCACTTTACATTAGAGGATCTTAAGCCGCAACTCAAGCGGTGCCAGAATTGTGGCGTGCCGTTCTGCCATGGCGCGGGGTGTCCCTTAGGGAACCTTGTCCCTGACCAGAATAGAGCCGTTGCCCGCGGCGATTTGCGCCGCGCCTATGAACTCCTAAGCCAAAATAGCGACTTCCCCGAGTTCACTTCGCGTATCTGCCCCGCGCTGTGCGAGTCGTGTTGCGTGCGTGATCTCGATGAAGAGCCGGTCATGGTGCGCCAAAGCGAGAAGCTAATTATTGACACGGCTTTTGAGAAGGGCTGGGTCGTACCCGAGCCGCCCGCGGCAGAAAATGGTAAGCGCGCGGCAGTTATTGGCGCGGGACCGGCGGGGCTTTCCGCGGCACGCACCCTGCGCCGCAAAGGTTGGTCCGTCACCGTCTATGAGAAGAGCGCGGATATTGGCGGACTCCTTCGGTATGGCATCCCTTACTTCAAACTCGATAAAGCACTCATTTCGCGTCGCCGTAAGATATTGGAGGCGGAAGGCATCCGTTTCGTGACAGGCACCGAAGTCGGCAAGGATGTTTCGGCGGACTACCTCGCACGCGTTTTTGACGCGGTCATTGTCGCGATTGGTACGCCTGCCGCGCGCGACTTGAAGATTCCTGGTCGCGACTTAAAGGGCGTCCATCTCGCCCTCGAGTTCCTTGGCGGACAAAACCGTTATCTGGGCGGTGAGATTCCCGAGCCCCCCATCTCGGCACGGGATAAGCGCGTCCTTGTTATTGGCGGAGGCGACACGGGTTCGGACTGTGTTGGTACCTCTATCCGCCAAGGCTGCAAGTCGGTGACGCAGATTGAGATTATGCCCAAGCCGCCAGAAACGCGCAGTCCCTCCACGCCCTGGCCCGATTGGCCGTACCTCTTACGGACAAGTTCCAGCCATAAAGAAGGTTGCGAGCGGCGGTGGAGTCTTAACTCTTTGAAGTTTGTCGGACGCAAGTCGGTGACGGGCGTGGAAGTAGAGACGGTGGATTGGGAGTTCTCTCCCTTGGGTAAGCCCCTAAAGTTCACGCCGCACCCCGACTCAAAGGAAGTAATTGCCGCGGATCTCGTCCTTCTCGCGATGGGCTTCACGGGAGTCAACCCCGAGAACCCGATCGTGCGGCAGTTAAGCCTCGCGCAAACGCCGCGGACGGCACTTATCTCAAAGCCCGAAGCGAACATCTTTTGCGTCGGCGATTGTGCCTCGGGCGCGTCACTAGTCGTCCGTGCCCTCGCGAGTGGTCGCGCCTTACCGCTTTAAAACTGAACGAAAGGGTAGGGAACGCGTGGCAATGCAATTTCTTATTGCATTGCCACGGTTATATATGCTATAATAAGGACAATTGTTGATTCATATTTTTAACAATTTAGGCCACGCAGACGGTTTTTAGGTGTTTTGTTTTCCGGCTGCGTGGTCACCTTTTT
>CAVCAF010000038.1:0-16356 GCA_963600185.1 Azospirillum sp. 51_20
AGGCTTTACTTTGGTAGGTAAGAATCTCTACTATAATGCAGGGATGGGTGACACAATTACCCTCTCTTACATAAATGATGGAGAGACTGTGACACTTAATCTGGTACCTACCTTTAGTTCACCTGAGATGATGAACTTCAGCTTCCCTGAAGGATTGGCAAGTGTTGCCGCGGATACAGAAGTCGAGCTAACCCTCCGCACCCGCTCGGGCGTGGAAAATGGCCCCTTCTCTTCGGCAACTAGGACTGTAACGTTAGTAAATATGTAATTAACCCGAGCCAAAGCACTAAGTGATTTATAGGGCGGACGCATCAAAACGGTGCGTCCGCCCTTTTTTATCCTTACTTGCCCTCTAAAAAATGCCCGCCGGGTTTTAAACAAACGCCCGCCGGGTTTTAACAAACGCCCGCCGGGTTTTAACAAACGCCCGCCGGGTTTTAAACAAGCCCCCTTAGCCTTTTAAAAAGCGGAGCTAAGCGCCGCGCTTAGGCTTTATGCCGAACAAAAAGAAGCCAAGGTAGCGGTTCTTAGCGAGTAGCTTATAAGCTACTAGGGTTAGGCTCGTCACGACGACTGTGCCGAGTAAGAGCACAATAAGGTTTGAGCTAGCGATAGTGAAGACCTTATTAAGCTTGAAAAACCATTGGTGCATAGCGTATATCGGCAGGGTCAGCATGCCTAATGTCGCGAGCCAAGCGAGGTGCGCCTTACCAAAGCGCATGAGTACTTGAATGAGGTACATCGCGAGAAGGGAACCCGAGACGCCACCCGCCAAGCGAATGAGCGTCCCATATAAGTGCTCCGCGGCACTTAGTGCGGACGACATCTTATAGAGGCTTACATCAAAGGAGAAGAAGTGGTAGGCGACGAGATAAACTGCCGCGGCGCAAAGCGCAACCCATCCCTTTAGCCGTGCGTAGGGGAAGTGCCGCGTCAAAACCCCCAGCGCGAAGAACGGACACAAGAACTCGAGGTGCTGAATGTTCCCGCCCTTAAAATAGGGCATGAAATAAAGGATGGCGAAGGCGAGCGACCAGCCAATAATATACCCCCCCCCCCCTAGGTAACGACGGACGAGGCTATGCACCACGATGCCAATCAGGATAAGCCCGAAGATAGTTGAGAGATACCAAAGACTAGAGTAAAAAACCTGGAAGAAGAAGACGAAGTCCATGGGCTTGTGCTTTAAAATCTTCCCCGCGATTACTACCACGAGACTCAGCGAGCCCCACGACAGACACGGAACCATCAACTGCACAAACCGCCGCTTTATGAGCGCGAAAGGCGTATAGCGTTCATAAGAACGCACAAAGAAGAGTCCGGATAAGAACGCGAAGAGCGGCATATGAAAGAGATAAATGCCCAAGTAAAGAGCATTATCGCAGGTGTCAAGAGATTGTATCGTATGCCCGAGCACGACGAGCAAAATGGCGAAGCCCTTCACACAATCATAAAACGAATCTCTCTTCTCGTCTTTCATCTTATGCCTTTCTAATTGACCGCGACCGCGTCGCGGGTGGTGTATAATAAGAGAACAGTGGAAATTGCACTAAGGGGGAGTCCTGTTAACTGGCTCAACGCGCGGCGGTAGGTGCGCATTTGGTAGGCATAGGCGTTGGACATCCGCTTGGCAAATGCCGCGGGGGACTCTCCGTCCCGAAGAGCGTTCGTCTTGAAGTCGTAGATTACCGCCCTTCTTTCTTCGCCCTCACCCACAAAAACGACGCGGTCAAATTGTCCTGATTGCCATGTGCCTTCCGTTATAAGTTCATACGCCTTCTCGCGCCAGAGTTCAACCGTGCCCACGGGTTTCACGAGCGCCTTATCAAAGGGACTCTTTGCCGCGGCAGGGTCAAGCCACGCGATCTTGCTAAACGCCTCATGGAGTTCCGTGCCGCGCTGAGCCGCCGCGCCGAAAGTGTCCCTAAAGAGGGTGTCGCCACGAATGCCCGCGCGAAAAGCTTCGCCCGGACGCTCCTTCGCGAAACTTTGCCGCGCCGCACGCTTAAAGGTCGGGAGAGGTTCACTCTCCGCCGCGGTATCCGCATTCCGCTTCTTATAGGTCTCGGCTAAGTACCACGCGGGATTACCCATCGTCTTAAGTCCCACCCGGCGCACAAGGTCACTAAAGCGGTTAGGGGTGCGCTCAAGGGGGCCGCCCTTTTCCGCCTTCGTCGCGGGGTGAAGAATAAGCGTTAACGCCTTCTTCGCCCGCGTCATCGCCACATAATTTATGCAAAGAGAAGCGTAGGTCTGAGCTTGGCGGCGGCGCCGCTCCGCGGCACTTAGGACGCGGTCAGAATCTGCCGCGGCGAGTCCCGGATGATCCAAGAGCCACGCGGGATCTTCTTGCATAAGCGGTTCAAGCCGCGTCGGGTTCGTAGCGCCCGCGAGCCCCTCAAACTCATAAAGTGGCAAGATTACATAATCAAAGCCAAGCCCCTTTGAGCGGTGCATAGTCAAGATGCGCACCTTATCCGCGTGAGCAAAGTCGCGGCTATTCTTCTTCTCAACAAACGCAATGAAGTCCGCAAGCCGCATCGTCGGCTCGCGCATATCCTCAAACTCCGCGGCACACTTAATGAAGTCCTCAAAGCGTGCTTCCGTAAAGTCGCCTTCCCATGAATGAGGAACCGCCTTCAGGGCTTCGCGCACGGCACGGAACTTGCGCACCATCCCAAGGCGCGTAAAGTCCGCTAAGAGTTGCGCCGAGAGTGCCGCGCGCGGCGGTAAACCTTCGGGATAAAGTGCCGCGGCGAGAGGTGAGCACTTAATCTGGGCATAAGCGTAAGTATCGTCCGCGTGCTCGGCGAGTTTCAAAAGCGCGGCGAAGGCTCCGAGGACGGGCGAATCAAAGATTGGCATGTCGCCCTCAAATACGACATGCTCGCCAAGTCCGCTTTGCTTAAGATAGGCGAACAAGGCTTCGCCAAACGCATTCTTACGCACGAGTATTGCCGCGGAAATGCCGCGCTCCCAAGGGCGTACCGCGTTTAGGGCGTTGGCGACTGGCTCAAAGAAGTCTTCCTGCTTAACAATCTTACCCGACTTGGGCGTTTCGGAGACTTCCACAAAACCTGTATCTTCCGCCTTGTCGTGGCTCACATGCGCGCGGCACTCCCAAACAGCATTCGCGGGGGCATCGTCCATCTCAAAGAGTCCGCGAATAACCGAAGTCTCAAAGACCGTATTCACCGCGCGCGCAATCTCACTGCAGTAACGATACGATTCATCAAGGGGCAAAAGGCAATTGGGGGCGACTCGTGCGCGCTCCGACTGCTCACCAAGAATGCGCACATCTCCCGCGCGCCATTCATAAATGGACTGCTTGCGGTCGCCCACAATGAAGACGGTCTTATTTCCGTCGGGGAGGCTATTCTCCTCTATCAAGTTAGAGATTGCCTCCCACTGTCCGCGACTCGTATCCTGAAACTCATCAAGCGCCCAGTGGTCAAAACGGCTATCCATGCGATATTCTAGCCCGAGGCGCGTTGCCACATCAAGTCCCTTTAAAAGGCGCGGCAAATCATCAAAGGCGATAAGCCCGCGTGCGCGAATCGTTGCCGCGTAAGCGCCCTCGAAGATTCGCATGAGGCGGTAGATGCCTTGCGTCATGCGGAGTGATGCCGTAATGCGATAGTCGCACATCTTCTTTATAACAGCTGCCACTTCAGGGTCATCGGCGAGCGCCTTCGGAACCTTTGGCGGTGTCTCGCCCCCATAATTCGCCACGGCTTTTACGAAGGTCTCAACGCCGCGCTTCTCCCTTACAAGTTCAAACTTTGCCGCGTCGCGGCGAATCTCACCAAGGCTCACTTCCGTAGGCGGCGTAGCCCCCGCGCCCCAAATGCGCTCCTTCACGCCCCACTCAAGTCCGTCTAAGTGGTCGCGATAACGCGCATGCCAAGTCGCGATGAAGTCCGAGAAAGTCGCGAGAAAACTTTGCGCCCCCACGCCCGAGAGGGCGAGGCGAAACGCCTCACGGAACATTTCCTTCGTGCCCGCACTCTCGAGCATCAGCATATCCCCCACGAGGCGCGTGCGCTCGAGGGGTGAGCGGTAATCGCTCATCACCGTAATCTCACCCGCGAGCCCCAACTCAAAAGGCACCATACGGATAACCCGCATAAGAAAGCTATCGAGCGTCCCAATAAGGGAGAGGTGCTGGTGAGCAATGACCTTACGAAGCATGGCGGCGAAGTCCGCCTGCGTAATCTCGCGTCCCAATCCTAGCCTGCGGCTTTCATCCGCGGCGGCTTCAGGGTTCGCCGCCGCTTTTGAGAGGCGTTCAATAAAGCTATTAAAGATTTCGCCCGCGGCAAGGCGCGAGAAGGTTAGGGCGACAATGCGCTCAGGCTCCACGCCGCAGAATATGAGCGTCAAAAGCCGCGTGACGAGCGCAAAGGTCTTACCCGTACCTGCCGAAGCCTCAACGACTGTAAGGGGCGCTATCTTCATGCCTCGTACGCCTCCTTTCGCAACTTCTGATCTTCCAGCCACGCGGGGTCAAGCCCCTCCTCGGGTGTCTGCCAAATCAAATTACCATAAACGCCGCGCCAGACATCCTTCTTGTTTGGCGGATAAAACAGGCCGCGCGCGATCCGCTCTAAGACATCCACTAACGCGGTCTCCGCCTCGGCTTGGTTGCCCGCGTGGTAGGCGTGCTCCTCGTCAAAGCAAGTGTCCTCGGGGTGCTCGGCGAGGATGCAATAAAGAGCACGCGAAGCATGGGCAACTTCGGCAGGGAACAGCCCCGAGGCTTCCACGAGCGCACGGTAAATCGGGAGTTGCAAACTCTCGCGCTTCTCATCCGTGCCACGCCGCCAAGTCTTATAGTCAATTATCGCGAGTTCCCCCGTGCGTTCATTTTGGTCTATGCGGTCAATGCGTCCCTTTACGCGCGTGGGGCAGTCCTTAAAGGTGCACGAGAGCGTATGCTCAGCGCTCACGATGCGCCAGCCTTCCGCGCGCCATGCGGCTTGACACTTAGCAAAAGCCTCTAGCCGCGCCTTTGCCGCTTCGCCTTGAAGTTCAATTATGGCAGGAAGCGGCGAGCCAAAAGAAGTTAAAATGCGCTCAACTTCCCGTCCTAAAAACGCCGCGATTTCGTCCGCCTGCGTAGAGTCCTTTAACGGCGAGTTCGCGAAGGTGTCAAGTGCCGCGTGGCAGAGCGTCCCAAACGCACGCGCATCTAACTCGCGATTCTGGTCGTCCATAGGCTCACCAAAGACTTCCTTTAGATAAAACTCAAACGGACAGCGCAGGTAGCCGTCAATCAAAGTCGCCGAAATTGTCTCGCGGTACACCGTCCCTTTCGGCGGGAATGGGAGCGCCAAACGCCAGGCCGCGGGCAAGGATCGCGCGGGACGATTCGTTGCCCCCTGCGCAACCGTGTAAAGGCGCTGGGCGAGGGACGGCAATTGCGCGTCCGTTACACAGGGGAAAATAAGCCGCGAGGGCTTCGTCACGCTCGAGTCCATGCCCAGTTGGTGCATGTAGCAAGTAACAGCCCCCTCGGGACGGCACCGCAAGACTTGCGCGAAGATATATTTATCGCGAAGCGTGCGCGCGGCATTCGTCATAAGCCCAAGGCTCTGGCGCAAAGCGTCCGGCACAAAGGCGTGCCCGACGACATCCCCAGGCACGCACCCTTCATTAAAGCCCGCAAAGATAATCTCGTCTTCTGGACACCACGCCGCCTCTAGCCATCCATTCGTAATAAGCACATTTACCGCGGTCGGCTCTTGGCCATAAGTCGCGTTCTTTAGGAGTCGCAAAAAGAGTAGGCGGCGTAAGTGCTCGGGGATAAGTTCGCTCGCGCACATCTTGCGCAAATCGCGCACCGTTTCCGCCGCGGCAACGAGTTCGCGATCGGACGGATTCTTCTCGTCCAGAACAAGCGACGAGAATATCTCGCACAAGAAGTCAATGGGCTTAGAGAGTTTCGCCTCAATTAACCGCGTCACTTGAAGGAGGCGACCGTAATTCACGCGCTCTTCTTCGGTGCGGGCAGTCGTCGCCTCATCCTCAGCATACTTAGCAACTTCCGAAAGCGACCGCGGCAAATGATGATTCTGGACTTCGTCAAGCATGCCAATCGCCGCGGCAATCTCCGCCGTAGAAAGTCCTAAAGCCCCCGCCGCCCAACGGACGATGTCCCCCGAGCGAATAAAGGCGGAAAAAGTCTCATAATCGCCGCGCCCCGCGAGTTGCAGAAGTTCAATTAAGAGCCGTCCCAATGCCGAATGCGCGAGGGCTTCGCGCGAAGGATTGCGCAAGACAAGTTCCTCCTCAGAGAACTTATTCTGAAACGCACCTTCCAGCGCAGGATAAAGTGCCGCGTCGCAGACTACAAGCGCAGGCAGCGCTTCCGCCTTAGGTATCGCCGCGAAATAACCCGCGACAGCGTCCGCCTCCACGAGTGGGGTGGGCGCGGACTTAATTGCCGCGGGTACTAAGGGCGCCGTAAACTCCGCGAGGGGGCGCCCCCACGCGTCAAACTTCGCGGCGGCATCAGGGCTCGCTTGTATAAGCAAGGTCACCTTACAAGGCGAATGCGTGAGATAGTCCTCAAAAACACCTTGGATATCCACGGCGGCAGGCAAGACGATTTCTTCTACCCCCGACTCAACGCAACCCTTCTCCGCGGCAAAACGCCGTGCAAGGATTCGCGGCAGAATATCCCGCGCCGCAAAAACTGCCAAGAACTGCTCCTCAAGCCGTGCCAAATCATCCCACCGCGCCGCGTCTTCCGTCGCCGTCACCTCGCGCATGAGAAGACCCTTCTCGCCGAGAATAGGGTAAATCGCCAGAATCGTCCGTGCCGCGTCCAACGCCCAATCAAGGGACTTCTTTTCTGGAGGGTGCGCGAAAAGCGCGGGGAATTGCGCTAAATCAAGGTGGTCGAGTATTTCTGTTAAGACAGCGAGTTCCTCCGCCTCAGTCGCGACGCGTTTATCTTTCGGCTCAAGTAAAAGGCTCGGCATACTAACCTTAGGCGGCAGAATACCGCCCCACCCACGCGCCACCGCCTTCTTCGCGAGAACGAGCCGCAGGTTGCGTCCACTTTGCGCCGTAGGGACAATGAGCAAAATGTGCGCAAGTGAAGGCACGCTCCCCGCCTCAAAACGGATTCGCCCCGCATAGTCCCCTCCCCCAAGAAGCCAATCGGCGACTTCTTCTACAAGTTTATGGTCAGGGTTTAGGAACTCAGGTGCGGACATAAACCAACCTTACACGCCTTTAGTCCGCACGCGGCAAAGCGACGCGATTACCGGGGAAAAACCGCACGCGCCCCTTCATGCGGAGCGTCATACAAAGGGAATTGACGCGCGCGGCAGGCAAATGAGTCTTACGCACTAAATCATCAATCGTGATGCCTTCCATCTCAACATGACGCATAATGAGCGCTTCCTCCAAATTATACTGCGGCTCGGGGGCAGGCACCCGTTCATCGGCTGATTCCTCTTCACTTGAGTCGCCCGCGTTTTCTGCTTTCGCCTTTTGTTTCTGGACAATGCGCTGAGTAAGAGCCGTAAAACTCGCCATCTCATCAAGGACATCATCCGCGCTGCGAATAAGCCGCGCACCGTCCCGAATAAGCGCTAAGCACCCCGCGCTAGAGCGACTATCTACGCGCCCGGGTAGCGCCATAACCGTGCGCCCTAAATCCGCCGCAAGTCCCGTTGTAATGAGTGTACCACTCTTTAAGGGTGCTTCAATCGCCACAACGCCGCGGGCAAGCGCGGCAACTATATGATTGCGTTGAGGGAAGGTTTGGCGGTCGGGTTCGCGTCCAAAGGGGAACTCACTCACAACAGCACCGCCCTTACGGACAATTTCCCGCGCGAGTTCTCGATTTGCGTCGGGGAAGAACTTGTCAAGTGCCGAACCAAGAATCCCGACTGTAGTTCCCCCCGCCTCCAAAGCGCCGCGGTGCGCTTCCGCGTCAATCCCTTCCGCAAGCCCCGAGACAATCGTCCAGCCATTCGCGGCGAGTCCCTTCGCAATTTTAAAGGCGTGGTCGCGTCCGTAAGGTGTCGTCCGCCGCGTCCCCACAATCGAGATACACGGACCCGAAAGCGCGGCAACATTCCCCGAGACATAGAGCGCGAGAGGATGCCCCGAAGTCCTTTTCAAGATATCAGGATAGCTCGCGTCCTCGGGAGTCACGATTTGCACACCGCAGTGCGCGGCTTTCTTAATTTCGCTCTCCCAATTTACTTCGCCGCCCGAACGCGCGACTTTCTTCGGATACTGCTCCCACGCGCCGACGACCCCACCGCAAACCGCCGCGAGCTTACCAACACCAACGGAACCGATATTTTCCGTCATATTAAAGGCAATACAGGCTTCGCGCGGCGTCATAGCGTCCCTTTCTTAAGAAAAACTGCGGAAAATACAAATACCCCCTTGCGGGGGCACCCGTAATATGGTATAATATTATCTCGTTGATACGGCCCCATCGTCTATCGGCTAGGACACAAGCTTTTCATGCTTGTTAGAGGAGTTCGACTCTCCTTGGGGCTGCCAATCACGACTGTTTAGCCTTAATTGCCTGAGAAACAGCGAGCATGCGCTCAGAGAGATCCTCAAATCCCACATCCGCCGCATAAACATCCTTGTAGTATTGGTACGCCTTCTCAAGGTCACCCGCCTGCTCCGCGCACAGCCCGAGTTGGTAAACAACCTTCTTCTTAAGGTCATCCATCGTCGGGATAGCGTCCCGCGCCGTCTCAAGCTGCATAACCGCCATATCCGATTGCCCCTTCTGCAAGAAGCACATCGCCAGATAATAAAGCGCCCAAAGACGATCTTTCGGACTCTTCTGCGCGAGCTGAAGATTCTCTAGCGCCTCATCGTAGTAGCCCCACTTAAAGTATTGCGTACCGAGCTCATAGCGCAAGTGCAAGTCATTCGGATAGCGCTCAACGCGTGCGGCGAGATCGTCTAGGACGAACTGATCGCGCTCTTGTTCCGTCTTCTGCGCTTCTTCCTCTTCACCTGCCGCGCGAAGATCTTCTATGCGCTGGGTGTAATACTGCACATAGGTCTGGGAAAGCATGCGGTCGAGTTCAGGGTCCATAGAGCCCGCCATCTCAATCGCCGCCTGCAAACACTCAATAGCCTCGGCATAACGCTTGTTCTGAACATACAAACGCGCCAAAGCGCGGCGGAAGTTCATATTCTTCGGCTCTTTCTCAATCTGAGCCACCTTCTCGGCAATGAGAGCGTCCGCGTCATCACCCGTAATAACAGCCTTGTTGGCTTGGTCGAGACGCTTAGCTTGCTCCTTGTTCGCGATAAGCGCTTGAAAGCCACCCTTCTTGCCTGCCGTCTGCTCCCAGCCCGCATTCATCGTCGCTTGCGCTTCGGTGTTCTTCAGGAGTTGCTGAATGCGCTGGTCGCCTGGCTTTAGCTGAGAAAGTTTAAGGTACGCGTCACGCGCCCGCGACCAATCCTTCGCCATTTGGTAGTAATTGGCTACACGCTCAAGTAGCGCGGGATCCTTGCGTCCACACTCATACGCCGCTTCAACCGTAATTGCCGCGTGGTCGGTTTTGCCCGCTGCTTCCGCCGCTTTTACTGCCGCTTCGATGTTGTCGGGGTCAAGTGGATTCTGACAGAGGAGCTTCTCGGCTTCTTCCATCGCTTCCGCGCCTTTACCCTTCTTCACAAGTCCCATGATCTTCTGCCGCGCGAGCATATAGCCGAGCTTCGCGCCAAGTCCTGCCTTACCGGACTCCTTAAAGTGCGCAACCTGAGCCGTTCTCAAGAGTTTACGCGCCTCAAGTACATCGGGGGCAACCTTGACGGCTTCCATCAACATTTGCATCGCCAGCTCATACCGTCCAGACTCAAGAGCCTGTCGCCCGCGATTCATGAAGTTCTGCGCCTTCTGCGCTAAATCGACTGCCATTTAAATCTCCTTTTTACGGGGTCACAGCAAGACGTTCATCCGAGTTCTGGAAGTCCAGAAAGCCCTTCGCTTTATAGGTTTTAAGCATAAAGTGCGTCGCCGTAGAAAGAACGCCGTCAATCGTTGAGAGGTCTTGGGCAACGAATTGCGCGACATCCTGCAAGCTCGAGCCTTTCACGAATACGAGTAGGTCATACGCACCCGACATCAAGAAACACGCTTCCACCTGCTCATATTTCGCGACGCGCTCGGCGATCTTACCAAAGCCGCTATCACGCTGAGGCGTAATTTTAAGTTCAATTACTGCATGGACTTCATTCATAGTTATTTCTCCCAATCATACATAAGCAAATCGTCGACGATTTGCATTGCTAAATCTTCTGTTAAGCGTCCTGAGGCTTCGCGCAACCGCGAGCGCGTATCGTCATCGGACAAAAACGAGGTCATTGACTCATACGAGCGGTTATTGATTAGCACCTTGCCCTCTTTCTTATCAATCACGCTAATAACCGCCCTCATCGTCGCTTGATTTTCACGGTGACGCTGGTCAGAAGTGCGGTTATATGTTAGCTGATACGCGCCAACCTCCTTAATAACGCCTTGAATCTCAAGCGCACAATTATCTTGGGACGCAATCTTAAACGAGCCTTCGCGCTGAATCTCGCGCAATAACTGCCGCGCCGCCGTTGCACCAAGTTCCGTCACATTACTTTCATTACGGAATGTAGGCACGAAGATTGTCCGTCTATCCTCAGGCACTTGCGTCCGCCAAGTGTACGCACTAAAGAAGTCGCAGGTCTTCTGCCAGAACGAACGCGTATCATCTGGCGCGGGCGCGACCGCGGCAGTTTCCGCCTCAGGAACGGGGAGTGCCTCGCCACCTTCTTCCGTCACAACTACAGGCGCCGCAGGAGCCGCCGCTTGCGCCTTTAGTTCATCCAGTCGCGCCTGGGCTTCCGCGGCAAAACTGCTCGCGGGGTAGCACACCAAGAATCGCTCGTAGGCACGGATAGCACTGCGCCGCGTACGGGTGCGCGAATCATAAAACTTCGCGGCGAAATACGCCTCGCGCTCAATAATTTCCGTCGCCTCGCTAAGCCACATCTGATAATCCGTCCGCTCCGCCTCGTCCGAACTCGCGTCGAGCGCCATCTTCAAGAACCAAATTGTATCCTGACAACGCGCACGGTTATACTCATGCGATCTTAAGACATGCATACGCGCGGCGGCTTCGGCGTGGAGCGCTTCTTTCGCTTCCTTAGAGTTGGGGTAGATATTGCGCACGCTCTCATAGACCTCAATCGCCTTCTCAAAGTTATTTTCTTCTTCACGCAATTCACCCGCCGTCAACATCGCACGCGGCGCGAAAAGTGCACCCGGCGCGGCACGCACGACAGCCTCGAATGCGCGGCGCACATCTGTCGCGTTCGTGAAGTGGAAGAACATAATCGTCTTACCTTCCGCACGCATCAACTGCGCCACATCATACATGCGCCGCA
Source organism: Azospirillum sp. 51_20 (assembly GCA_963600185.1). Taxonomy (GTDB): domain Bacteria; phylum Verrucomicrobiota; class Kiritimatiellia; order RFP12; family UBA1067; genus UBA1067. The sequence goes on from CAVCAF010000038.1 coordinate 11,419, forward strand.
CAATCGCGTCGTAATCGCACTGCGACGAATAGAAGTCCAGTAAATACTTATATTCCGCGAAAGCCTGTTCGTAGTCGAAATAATGCGTATAATAGAGGTCGGCGAGTGCTTTTTGAGCCTTTACCGCCTCGGGTGCCGTTGGCCAATAAGTGACGAGCGCGTCATAGGCCTTCTTTGCCGCGCGCCATTCATACGCCGCCTCACATGACCGCGCGTAGGTGAGTTGCTCTTGCGCATTCTCTTTCGCGGGCGACGAGAATAGCATATACCACGCCGTCGTTTTCTTCTCGGGCTTAGGTAAGTCATCGCTCGGGTCAAAGCCTGGATACGCGTCCGTCGCGTAACGATTAGCGCCAGGACCCGCGAAGACCAGCGTCCCTGCCAGAAGCCCAAGGGCGAGCGCGAGAGCTACACGCACATTTCTCATACTCAACATTTTCCAATTCATGCTCATATTATATCATATTTTTGCTCTAGAACGGTAGATTTTCGCTCTTTTTAAGCACCTTACAAAGATTCCAAAATCTTGACCGCCAGACGCGTCACATCGTTCGTACCGAGCACCCAACGCCCTTCGCGATTTTGTGCGGAAACGAGTTTCAGGGCGATTTGCGTCTTCGTTAAGCCATTCGTCCCCAATAAATCACCCTTAATCGTCAAGGGGGGCGCATTCGTCGGGGCACGCCCTAGCGCGTGGTCAACCTCATTAGCGACACTCGGCTCAAGCACATCATCACTCACGAGCGGTTGCGCGAGAAATGCCGCGAGTAGCCAAGCGAGTTTCATTTTGATGCCGCCCTCTTCGCGCTCTCAAGCGTATTCCAAAGAAGCATCGTTATCGTCATAGGCCCGACCCCGCCTGGAACTGGCGTAATGGCCGCGGCGACTTCGGCGCAACTCTCGAAGTCCGCGTCACCAACGAGACGAAAGCCCTTCGGCTTTGTCGCGTCAGGAATACGATTAACCCCGACATCAATCACGACCGCGCCTGGCTTAAGCATAGCACCTGTAAGCGTATGGGGCTTACCCGTCGCGACGACAACGACATCCGCTACCCGCGTAAATGCCGCGACATCGGGCGTACCCGTATGGCACAAAGTGACCGTCGCGTTCGTCTCCTTACGCGCTAAAAGTGCCGCGACGGGCTTGCCGACGATATTACTGCGCCCAATTACAACCGCGTGCTTGCCCTTAAGATCCATGCCCGCGAACTCAATAAGCTTAATAATGCCGTGAGGCGTGCAAGGCAAAAAGCACTCCTCGCCAATCATCATGCGCCCGACATTCACAGGCGTGAAGCCGTCCACATCTTTCTCGGGCGCAATCGCGTCAATTACCGCCTTCTCACGGATATGCCGCGGCACGGGCAACTGCACGAGTATGCCGTGGATGCTCGGGTCGCAGTTTAGCTCCCGAATTTGCGCGAGGAGTTCCTCTTCCGTCGTCGCTTCAGGTAAGCGAATCTCGCGCGAAAGCATGCCGGCCTCATGGCACGCCTTCTCCTTAGCCGTAACATAGCTCACGCTCGCGGGGTTGTCCCCCACGAGAATGACGGCAAGCCCTGGCACAACACCTTTTTGGGCGACGAGATCCGCTACGCCCGCGGCAATTTGCGTCCGCAAGTTCTGCGCCAAAAGCTTACCATCAATCCGTTGAGCCATAATTACCTCTTTTCTTACTTCGCTGCCGTGAACTTCACGACGAAACCGCCACCGGGTGCGAGATGAAGCGGAATCTTCTCGCCTGCCGTAACGACCTTCTCGCCATGGATGTAGCCCGTCGCGTCCTTATCGGCATTCTCCGCGTCACGGAAGAATTCCGCCTTCCACTTACCTGCGCCGAGAAACGCGGTATCAAGGGTATAGTCCTGCGGCGTACTTACGCCAATGCCCGCGGCATACCACGCGCCATCATACGCCTTACGCGCACAAGCCGCGACCGTATCGGGAGAGCCATCAAGACCCACCGTATCCGTCCAAACGACGGGCGTCGCCGCCATGAACGAGAAGCATTCCATATTCTTCTCATAGTTCGTCGGGCTATCGCAGAGCATCTGCAACGGGGCTTCATAAAGAGCCATCATCGCCATTTGACGGCAACGCGTGCCAACCGAACCTGGGAACTTGCCCGCCTTGCTGCCGTCATAACCCGAGCCGACGGCGTGGTTCAGCATCGCGCCAGGCGTGTAGTCCATGGGACCCGCCGTCAAGCGCAAGAAGAAGGCGCGTACATCGTTTTCCATCATGCCAGTTTCCTTCGCCCACTTCATCTGCTCGAGTCCATGGATGCCCTCGTAATTGAGGATGTTCGGATAAGTGCGGCTAAGACCGACTGGACGATACACACCATGGTAGTCAAGCAAGAGTTTGTGCTTCGCGCACGCCGCGGCAAACTTATCAAGGAAGTTCGCGACTTCCGCGTCGCCGCGATCCATGAAGTCAACCTTGAAGCCCTTGACACCGAGCTTACCGAAGTAATCGGCGACATGCTCTTCGTCACCATAAACCTGCGCCCACGCCATCCAAAGGATGATGCCAACGCCTTTCTTCTGCGCATACTTAACGAGGTGGGGCACGTCCACATCCTTATGGAACTTCCAAATATTGAGCGCCTCGCTCCAACCCTCATCAAAGATCACATATTCAACGCCCGTCTTCGCGGCGAAGTCAATGAAACGCTCATAGGTCTTCGTGTTGCATCCCGCGCCATTGTCAAAGCAATTCCACCATTCCCACGCGACCTTGCCGGGCTTAACCCACGAGAAGTCGCTACCTTCCGCGGCAGGTGTGGCGAGCGCGTAAACGATATCCGCCTCGCAAAGTTTCGTGGGAGAGTCCGCGAGAATGAAGACGCGCCACGGATAGGTACGCGTACCCGCCGTCTTCGTCAGATAGTCGGCGTGCTCCTCAATGCGCACCCAGCGCCCGCCCTTCTCAAGCTTCGAATTGCCCCAGCCGCCAATGTGCTGTGTACGCTTCGGGGCACCCGCGAGCTTAAGCTCAAATGCCGCGTCCGCGTCATCTGCGTCCGAATCAGGCACAATGTTGATGACGGGGTATTCGTGCACATCCGAATCGGTGAGCGCGACCGTCTGCCCATTCACCGTGTAGACAAACGGCATATAGATGAACTCTTTCTCCTTGTTAATCTTAATGTCGCCCGCCTTGGCTTTAGAAGGGATAACCGCCTCGCAACCAAACGACTTGCCCACCGTATACCAGCAATCCGCCGCGCGACCGGGTAGCGTCAAATCAAACTCTTCTTCATTCACCGTGACCGTGCCCGCCTTCTTCGTCTCAAAGCGATACGCGACACCATCTTGACGCGCAATTAGACGGAGCCCCCAATCACCATAGTCCACAAATGTCTCATTCGCCGCGAGGCTGACGGACGCTTTCTTGTAGACGGGTGTGGCAACGGACCCCGTAAGCGCACGCGTCGTTACCTTCACGATCTTCGCGTTCTCGTCGAGATCTTTACCATCGATTTCCATCCCAATCTTGGACGGCTTTACCACGACTGCGCCCTTACGGACGACTTCAATGGTCATCTCCTTCGGTGAGAAACGAATCTCGTTATCACCATATTTCGCCGTAGTCGACGGAGAACAGCCCGCAAGAGCTGTAAACGCCGCGAAAACGGCACCCAGCATAAGTCGCCTATCAGACATGTTTTTTGTTCCTCTGTAGCATTTTAGATAGGCACTTATTATACAAAATCAGTGCCGAATCTGCAAGCATATTCGGCACTTTACTAGCCTAATGGCTATACGATAGTAGAGCGTCTAAAGTGCACGCCCTAGAGCGCGGCACTTAGCCAATACGAGCGGTGCGCCGCGCGACTTGCTCGGGGGCGTCCGCCGCCGAGCCAACATGGATGCGGAACGTGAACGTCACTTCAGTCCCTACTGGAAGTGCCGCGATTGCGGCAGGGCAACCAAGGTCAACTGACCAATTGCTTGCGGATATGGGCACGATACTAATCTCTTGTGCCGCACCATCCGCCCCGACCCAACTCGCCGTGATGGAATCGCCGCGCGCGGCAGAATAGTGCACATTCCGTCCAGTCGACCGAATCTCCTTACCTGGAATAAGCACATCCTTCACCTTGCTCTCGTCACTCGTCACATCATAGACGATGAGCCGCCCTTCTAGGTCGCTCACATTCACAAAGTCGTAGTCGCTCACCTTGCTCTGGAACTTCTTGAGTGGCGTGATGGACATCCGGTAGCCGTTCTTGTCGCCCAAGCGCCGCGTTTCCTCGTCCACATACCCCGTCAACTCACCATGGAATCGCAGCCAGTCCTCAATCACGACCGAGTTGCCCTGCTGGTCAAGGTACTTAACTGCCTCAAGAAAGCCAAGGATCGTTCCCGTGATGTCATACTTCTGTCCGCGCACATACCCATGGTCAAGCGCGAAGTCCACCGCCCGCGAAAGCGAGAAGATCGGCCTCTCCACTACGACGGGACGCAGTAGCTTCTTACCTGAAGACGGATGCTTCACAGAGATGACGCGGTACTTTACCTTTGATTCTGTATCCATAGTAACTCTCCTTATATATAGTGTAGCCCACCAGCACACCAGCGGCTAAGGGGCAACTTCTAAGGGATAGTATACCATATCCGCGGCAGAAAAGCAAGCTCCCTTTTAGAGACCGCGGTCTATCGGCTTGGAGACCGCGGTCTATTGGCTTGGAGACCGCGGTCTATAGGGCAAGAGACCGCGGTCTATTGGCTTGGAGACCGCGGTCTCAGGGTCGACAGATCGCGGTCTCAAGGTGCTGAGACCGCGGTCTCTTGAACCCCGCCTACGCATCCCCCCATGCCCGTCCCAGTAACCCCCACCCAAAGTCCTACTAACCTAACCCCACCACCCGCCTTTAAAGACATGGCAAGGGACTACTTTCCTCCTAAATCTCGCCCGAGAGGCTCGAGAG
>CAVCAF010000039.1:0-16301 GCA_963600185.1 Azospirillum sp. 51_20
AATTGAAAATGTAGAATTGAGAATTAAGTTGTAAAACTAGCAATCATTTTCAATCTTACATTCTCAATTTTCAATTCTCTTTGATCTTTGACAATTGAATATTTGTTACCGTTAGGGCGTTAGCTCTAGGTGTCCGCCAGTAGGGATGTCGACGCGGGAGATGCCCGCCTGAGGCAAGGCGATGGGCACTTCCTTACCCAAAACATCAAAGGCGCGTGCTGATTTTGGGACTGCCTTCAGTTCCATAACAACGCCACGCCCGCCTGTCGCGTTAACAACGAGAATGGGCTTATTCAATTCGCCGCAATCAATGACTGTGGACTTTGAATAGGAGGTAATAATGCGCTCCGCGGCACTTTCTCCCACGACCCATGTATAGCCATTCTCGGGATGATGGGGCGTAAAGTCGCCCTTCAGCAAGGCTTCGCGGTGGTCTTGGGAGAACTTCAGCCAGCGACGGATGACATCCTTATGTTCGGGATTGATTTTCGCGAGTATCATTGAGTACTGAATCGTTGAATAGAGTGCATTCAAGATTGGCAGTGCCGCGCCCTCGGGTGTTTCATCCGCAGACCAGACAAGCATATCCGAATGGACAGCCATTTCGCCTGAGGTGAGTCGCAGGTCGCAAATGCGCCGCCGATTGGCGCAGGGATCCGCGGGGCAGTCCGACGCACGCATCATATCCCCATACTGGAGAATGGCGGGTCCCATATAGTTCTGACGGAACTCAATCATGACATTCGGGTTAATCTTCTGAAGGCGCGAGCGGACATCCTTCATTAGGCGGTCAACTGCCGCGGGGAGTGAGCGGATATCGCGTCCCGCATAGTTTTCCTTGACAGCGGGGTCTTCGCCATAAAAGTTGAAGTTATCGATAAAGTCAAGTTTGAGTCCATCAAAACCCCATTCGCCAACAATGCGTTCGTAGGTACGGATGAGGTACTCGCGCACTTCAGGGAACCGCGGATCCAAAACGCCGACGCGTCCAGGACCTTTCTTACCGACATCGCTTAAGAACTTGTTCTCAAACTGTGACCAAGCCTTCGATTCATCACCAACGAAAGGCACGGCGAGCCAAACCATGTACTTGAGCCCCGCCGCGTGCACCTTCGCGACATGCGCCTTAATATCAGGGAAGCGCGAGGGGACAGGCATCCAGTCGCCCGTTGCCGAATAGAAGGTGGTGCTATCCACTTTCTGCCAGCCATCATCCAGAATCATCGTCTTCATGCCGAGGGACGCGGCGAGTACAGCTTCCTTTTCTAGAGCGTCCGCCGAGACATCCTGCAAATACGCGTACCATGTGGAATAGAGCGGGTCGAACGCGGCTTCCGCCACTTTCGCGGGCTTGAGATTATTTACGCGCATAATCCATGCCGTACACTCCCTCAGCACATCGGGGAACGCCTTCGCGCGGCAATCGAGAAGTACACTTGCCGTATAGTCCTTCATCTTACGCACGGACTTCTCAAAAAACTCATACCGCGCCGTCAAAGCGCATGTCTCATCGTCCGCATAGAGTCCCCACTTCGTCTCTTCAAACGCTTCGGAACACGCCATAGCGACTGGCGCAATGCCCAGAGAATTAAAGCCGACGGCAATGGGCGTATTCTGGGCGAGCGCGGACTTATTTAAACGCGAGCCGCACCACAACTTCGGGTAGAGGTGGAAGCCGTCCTTTGAATGGTCACTAATCCAGACATTCTGAACGCCCGCACCCGAAGTGACGAGAAACACACCAAAATGGGGCGGCAAAGCTTCCTCGGGCGAGGTTAGGTGCACCGTCACCATGTCGCGTCCGTCATCCACCGTGCACTTCACATCAAATGACCAGTCGCCCGGCTTATCACAAACGACATCGCCGCGAACGCCTAGTTGGGTCGTGAATGACTTCACGACTTTCATCTTACCTTCCATATCCGTCGCCAACGCGATGGATGCCCCCACGGCCAAAACTGCCGCGCCGATTGACTTTAGTAGTTGATTCATTTACTTTACCTCCGTTGTGCCAGCTTCAAGATTAAGAATCTGACGACCATATACGAAAATGCCTGGAACAGGTGTTGTCACTGAGCCACTCGCCCGTCCGTCTTTAAAAGTGAGATTAACCTCAATCATCTTACCTGACGGATGCGGATAGCTCGCGCGGAAAGAGCCGAGCCCTCCTGGTTGCGGCGCAACCTTTACGCGTTCAAAGAATGGTGCGTCACTACGAATGCCCGCGATACCCGTCCTTAGGAACCAAAGGGGATGTGCTCCCCACGCATGGCAGTCGCTTCGTGAATCGTGCCCTGAATATTCAGGCTCTTCTAAACAGGTCGTCGCACCAAGTTTCAAGTAGCCGCGCCACAAATCAAGCCGCTTCATAAACAAATCAGCGCGATTAAACTTAAAATAAGTCTCGAAGAGGTAATACGAGAAATAGACACTCACAGGACAAAGATCTTTCGCGGCAATAAGCCGCTCAAAAAGCACCTGTGCGCGTTCGTCCTCAAAGACATCCGTCAAAAGCGCGAGAATTTGCGCATGCTCGGCGTAGACCGTATGTGAAGCATCGGACGCGAAAAAGCCGCGCTCCGCGTCAAAGAATGCGGCAACAATCGCGGGCTTAAGCTTCGCTATTTTCGCCTCTAAGTGCGCGGCGAGATAGGTATTACCAAACGCCGCTTCAATACGCGAAGCCCCCTGCAGTGCCGCGAGATAAAAGAGGTTCATTTCCGCATTCGGCTCGCCCTTGCACGAACCAGGTGCCCAGCAACCGCCATCCCAGCCCTTCACCCAGTCTAAAAAGTTGCAGCCAGAAAGTCCGTTCAAAACGCCATCGCCGCGCTCATAATACGCGAACATACTGAGTGTGTCACGAATGGCTGGCAGGCTCGCGCGAAGCCACGCACGATTCGCGTGGTTCATTAAATAGTCCGCGTACATCCCGAGCCAACAAAGCGTATACGACATCCCATCTTGCGTGCCGCGCGTGGGGGTATTATAAGGCGCAATACCCTCGCGGCGATTGAGCGCGAAGAAGTCCATTGCGCGGCGAATCATGCGGTCGTCCGCAGTCATGGCGGACTGGACATTCAGTTGAATGCGTGTATCGCCTGGGTACATCTGCTGTTCATAATAGGGACAATCAAAAAGCATTTCATGGCAACACATCTGCATCGTACGAGATGAAATACGCTGTATTTCGGCAAGTGACGCGTCATCAGGTGTTTCAAACACGCTTTCACAGGCGAGCGGATAGCGCGTCTCAATAAGCGACAGATCCTCAATCATCGCAGGTTCTTCACCAGCCTTAATTACAAGCTCGCACCAAAGTCCACAGCGAAACCAAGGTGGTTGAAAGACAGCGTGTTCGCGTCCATCAAACACAAAGCGGTCGCCATAACCTTCAAATCGCTTACCTTCCCACGCGGCACGGCTACCCTTAAAACCATCTTCGCCGCGTAAGGACTCCGCCCACTTCCAAGTCATGGAACCACCCTTACCGCCGCGCACAATCGCCTCAGGATAGGCGCAAATATAGCGACCAAGATTCCAAAGTATCGTGCGCGTTTCGCCCGCGGGCACGACAAGTGGGAACTTCATCTCACCACCCTTTACGAAACTCCCAGGGCGGACGCGCTCCGCGAGTTGGTCGGGGAGTTGTGACGGATAAAGCATCCACCCCTTCTCACGCAATCCCCAAAAGTTGCCCTCACCAAGTGGCTTACGGATAATGGCGGGAGAGACCCATGCCGTGGGTTCAATATGCGAAGGATCTGCGCCGACAATCTCAAAGCCGTCGCCCATACCGTTATGTTCACCCGAGTGTCCGAGAGAGGTAAAGTTCGTGACCGCGGCACATTCCCACGCGCCACGCCCTGTCGTAAGCGCGGCATCATAGTCGCCCTGCGCCTTTAAACAAAAGCCTGGACGATATGAGAGCTGGGGACGCGAAGCACACTCACCGAGCCGCCATACGGTCGCTTCCATTATATGCTCACCCGCGGGAAGCGTGACGCGATACGACTGATAAGACCAATTCTCTACCCAGCCGCGGTGCGGACCGCGCGAAACGAACGCTCCATCTAATGTCAGCAAAAATCGCTCATCGCCCGTCACATCAAATGTAAGAGGCTTACCATCGGATGTAAACTTGCAACGATACCGCACGGCACGCGGTGCACGCGCTAGGCGCTCAAAATCGGCGTCGTCGGGATGAGCAATCCATGCGGCTTGGTCAATTTCTTGCACAGGCAAGATACTTGTATTCCCACAAGTAAGCCGCGCAGGCAGAAAGACGCGCTCAAGTTGAAAAGGCGCAACCTGCACTTCCTCCGCCATAAGGCAGAGTTTCGCAAGGCAAACTGCCGCGGAAAGCACTATTCTTTTCATTTTCATTCCCCTCCCCTAGTTTAGTGGAATAAGCGCGAACGCCTGTGCGCCCTCAATGAAGCGTTCTTTGGGGACCCAGTAGAAGTCGTTGAACTCGCCTGAGGTGAAGTCCGCATATTTCGTATAGTGGTTGAAAACGCCCCACTTCGCGTCATGCATACGCTGTGTGCGCTTCGCCATATCTGTAGCGTCCGTGCCCGCGACAAGTGCAACACGCGTCTCCCCCGCCCCTGCAGAAAAGACCGCGGCAATTGCCGAACAGACTACAAACAACAATCTCCTCATGCTTAAATCCTTCTAAAGCTCACAGTAGATGTTCATAGTATATCATAAATGACGCGCGAAAGCAAAAAGAAACGCGCGCAACGCATCTTCCTACAATTCTACAACTCTACACGGCTAAACACCCTATGCGTTCTCAGCGACTCTCGGGCGAGTAAAATCTCAAAGAGCTAAAATCCTGTAAATCTTTACAAAAAGAGCCCCCTAAACGCCCCGTAATTTGGTATAATAATAGCCATGAAGAAAAAAGCGACTAATCCTTTGAGATCATGGCTCGTAATTGCACTAATTGCGTCCGTCTTCTTTTCGATCTATCGGTTGAATCCAAACCGTCCTGAGGTGCGTGTTTTGACGCAGCGCGAGTTCTATACGGCGCTTGAGAATCACCTCGTAGCAGAGCCCGTTTCGCGCATCATAGATCGTGATGAAGGCGAGACCTTCCTCGCGGGCTACCTCAAGACACCAAATGAGAGTGCCACAGCAGAAACTGCCGCGGAAGAAAAGAAAGAAAACGCTACGAATAAAGTCGCCTTCCGCGTCCCTCTCGTGCCAGGCGAAAATGACGCGCTAATGGAAGATTTGTTCCGCCGCGGACTCAATGTCAAAGTTGAAACGCGCCAAAGTGCCTTCTCGCCGTTCATCATCCAGCTGCTCTTCTTCTTTGGCTTCCTCGCGCTCTTCTATTGGTTTATGGGACGGCGCGCGGGCGGCGGTGGTGGCGGACTTTTCGGCATGGGCAAGTCGCGCGCCAAAATGCTCACGGGCAAAGAAGAGCGCAAGCGCGTCACTTTCAAGAATGTCGCGGGTATAGACGAGGCGCGCAACGAAGTTCAAGAAGTCGTTGAGTTCCTCAAAACACCTGAGAAGTTCCGTAAGATTGGCGCACGCATTCCCAAAGGTGTCCTTCTCGTGGGACCGCCTGGAACGGGCAAAACCTTACTTGCTCGCGCGATTGCGGGTGAAGCGGGCGTGCCCTTCTTCGCAATTTCTGGCAGCGACTTTGAAGAGATGTTCGTTGGGGTTGGTGCCTCACGTATGCGCGACATGTTCGCCGAAGCCAAAAAGCGAGCCCCTTGCATCATCTTTATTGACGAGATTGACTCAATCGGCATGAAACGTACAGGCGCGGGTGCGCTCGGCGGTAATCACGCCTATGAGCAAACACTCAATACCCTGCTCGTCGAGATGGACGGCTTTGACGCGAATGAGGGCGTAATTGTAATTGCCGCGACAAACCGTCCCGATACGCTCGACGCGGCACTTATGCGCCCAGGACGCTTTGACCGCCAAGTCATTGTCGACTTACCCACGCTCAAGGGACGCGAAGAAATCCTTAAATTGCACGGCAAGAAGATTAAGTTCGCCAAGAACGCCGATCTCAATCGCGTCGCCCGCGGCACTCCTGGCTTCTCGGGTGCGGATCTCGCGAACCTTCTTAATGAAGCCGCGCTCCTCGCCGTCCGTAAAGGACTGGATGCCGTCGACCGCGCCACCTTGGATGAAGCGCGTGATAAAGTCATTTGGGGCAGTGAGCGTAAGAGCGCGGGCTATTCGCGGCACGATCGCGAAATTACGGCGTGGCATGAGAGCGGACACGCCCTTCTGCAACTTCTCCTTAAGAATACCGACCCTCTCCATAAGGTAACGATTATTCCGCGTGGACGCGCACTTGGGGCGACAATGTCCCTCCCAGAGAAGGATGTCCTAAATCGTACGCGTGCACAATTCTTGGACGAGATAGTCGTTATGTGCGGCGGACGCATTGCTGAGGAGATGTTCACGGGCGACATATCGACAGGTGCCGCGCAAGATTTGGCGATGGCGACGGATACTGCCCTTAAGATGGTTTGCAACTATGGGATGTGCGATAAGTTCGGCTTTAGAACCTTGCGCGGAAAGAACCCGTTCGCGAGCGAGAATCTACCGCCGCCGTTTAGTGACGAAACGAGTCGGACGGTTGATAGCGAAGTTAATGAACTCGTCCGCGCTGCCTATGCGCGTGCCACGGAACTCCTTAACGCGAATCGCGACAAACTTGAGAAGCTCGCCGCGACACTCCTCGATAAGGAATCGATGGACGGACGCGATGTCGCGGAACTCTTGGGGCTCCCGTTTGAAGAAGGTGAAAGCGAAGAAGACGCTAAACAGAGCGAAGAGCCTACGGGAGATACCCCTCAAGAGGAAGCCCCTAAGAAAGAGACTCCCGAGGAAGTCGCCTCTAAGACTGCTACGCCAAGCGAGAAACCTTTAGAAGGAGAGGTTAAAGAATGATATCCGTAACGGCTATACTGCAAATCGCGATTCTCTACATTGTCATTTACGCTATTCTCAAGAGCGCAAAGGGATCTCGCTTTGGACAGGCTTTAGCTGGTATTGGCATGCTCGCGGCCGTTCTCGCGGCATGTTCATACATCTTGCATTTTGATGTACTTTCTATCATTCTTAAGTTCCTACTCGCCTATCTCGCCATTTCTACAGTCGTCATCTTCCAGCCCGAGATTCGCCGCATTCTCGCGACGGTGGGCGCGTTTGGCTACTTCGAGAAACCGAAGCATTATGCGAACGGAGCGGTCACGCCCGAGCTCATGTTCGACATTATCCGTAAACTCGCGAACGCTAAGGCGGGTGCCCTTTTCGCTTTTGAGCGCGGCATTTCGTTGCGTGGCTATGAAGAAACGGGTATTACGACGGATGCCGTTATCTCAATGGAACTTATGCGCACCATTCTAACCCCCCCGCTCCCCCTACATGACGGCGGTATCATTATTAGAAATGGACGCCTCGCCGCGGCACATTGCCTTTTCCCTGTCTCCAACAACCCGAACCTCATTTCGCACGGTATGCGCCACAGGGCGGGCGTGGGGCTCTCGGAAGAAACTGACGCACTCATCATCATCGTTTCAGAAGAATCAGGCGTGGTTTCACTCGCCCACAACGGCAAGCTCATTCGGTTCGTGGATGAAAGCGATAGCTCATCTTTAAAGCGGTGGCTCAATAAGGCACTTACGCAAAAAGAAGGCAATAAACTTCTCTCAGACATTATGGACTTTCTCCAAGCGCGGCTTCAGGCGAGACCCAAGCATACGCCGCCCCAGAAGGACGCTAAAAAAGAGGAAGCGGCTGAGCCACCTAAAAAGGATGTCCATGAAAAGCAATCTTGATTTAAAAGCTATTGGCGCGGCAATTAGTGGGGCTCTCACGCGGAATTGGGGGCTGAAACTCATTGCGCTCATTCTCGCCATTGTTATTTACTATGTGCTCGTACCAACGACGGGCACGGAACACGAATCGCAACAAAATGTCCAGCAACACTTCATCAAACGCTAATTCAATTATCCATTCAGGGCGGCATAGTCTCTGGGGGTGGGTTCTTATACCACTTGCGCTCTTTCTTTTCGTCTCGCTTCTAACTTATGAATGGCAGGCGATTGCCTTTTTGCAAACGCCGCCAAATGCGCCGACCTCTAATTGGATGGGACCCTTAGGGAACTACATCGCCTATTATGGCTACATGCTTCTAGGGCTCGCGTTTTGGGGCGTACCTATTATTTGCTTTATACTCGGCTTTTGTGTTGTTACGGCGCGTGTCGCCTTATTTAGCAAGCGGCAAATCTGGCTCGTAGTCATTTTATTTGCCCTCGCCTCGCTTACGCAACTTATGCAAAGTCACCTGCCGCTCATTAGCCATGAAGCCGCGGCACTTAATTTGCAGGCGGCGGGCGGAATTGTTGGCTATTTCATTGTTTCGTGCGCCTTAGCGCCGCTACTCTCCGACTTCGGCGCGGGAGTTTTCGTTCTCGTCATCCTTTTTGCCGCGCTAATTGCCGCGGTTGGACTCGGTGCGCTCGCCGCACTATTTAAGGGACTTCTCCATTGGGCACTCAACCCCGCCCACAGAAAGTCCGAAGATGAGATGTCCGAAGATGAACGCGCGGCACTTGAAGCCGCGCGGGCGGCGAAAGAAGCGGCACGACGCGAACGCGAAGAAGAAAAGGAGCGTATTCGTCGCGAAAAGGAAGCTGCCCGCGCACGGCGGAATGCGCGCGAACCTCAGCAGCAAACCTTCATGCCCGTTGCCCCAGAACCTGCCGCGCCTTCACCGCGTATAAGACCGCAACCTAAACCCGCCCCCGCGCTTGATGACGCGGCAGATGAAGAGGTGAATAATGGTCCTTACATCCTCCCGCCCCTTGACTTATTGAAGCCGCTTAAATCCGTTAGTGCTGACCATAGCGATGTGGAAGAAATGAGTCGCCGCCTCATTGATACGCTTAAACTCTTTAATGTGGACGCGACGCTCAGCTATACTATTAAAGGACCTGTCGTGACAAAGTATGCGCTTTTACTGGCACCGGGCGTGCGCTATCAAGTCGTGACGACGCTCTCAGATAACATTAAGGGTGCCCTTCACGCGAAGTCCTTGCGTATTGAAGCACCTATTCCAGGCGAGGAATGTATTGGTATTGAAGTCCCGAACCGTAGTCCAGTCGGCATATCCTTCCGCGAAATCATAGAGTCCGATACTTGGAAGAACGCGAAAATGGAACTTCCGCTTCTCTTCGGTAAGGACGCTTCGGGCAAGGAACTTATTGCCGACCTCGCGAAGATGCCCCATATGCTCGTTGCGGGCGCGACGGGGCAAGGCAAGTCGGTTTGCCTTAACTCAATTATTTGCGGCTTACTTATGTCGCGCACGCCCGAACAGCTCAAACTCATCATGGTTGACCCTAAGAGCGTGGAGTTTACGCCTTACGCGAATATTCCGCACCTGCTCGTCCCCGTCATTACCGATAATCGCAAAGTCGTCTTCTCTTTGCATTGGGCAGTCGTGGAAATGGAAAAGCGCTTAAAGATGTTCTCTAAGGCGCGTGTGCGTAACATTTATGACTTTAACCACCGCAAGATCGTCGTCCAGCAAGATATGTTTAGTATGGGCGACGAAGAACCCTCGCCCGAGCCACGGACAATCCCCTACATCATTATTATCATTGATGAAGTCGCCGATCTTATGCAGGCGGCGGGCAAGGAAGTAACGCCCGACATTTCTCGCCTAACCGCTAAGGCACGCGCGGCAGGCATCCATATTATTATGGCGACCCAGAGACCCGACGCGAAGATTATCACAGGCACAATTAAGGCGAACATTCCTGGACGCGTCGCCTTCAAGACTTCACAAGCCATTGACTCGCGCACGATTCTTGATGATTCGGGGGCGGAAAACTTGATTGGGCGCGGAGATATGCTCTTTAAGGATAACTCGGGCATCCTCGTGCGTGCGCAGGGTGCGTGGATTAGTGACGAGGAAATCGCTAATATCACGGGCTTCATTGAGAAGCACTCACATGTCCAATTCGACAAGCACTTCGCCACGAAACTTGGGCGCGTAAAGGAGTCCGCGATAGACGATCCGTTCGCGGATAATGAAGATGACCCCGATAATCAGCCTAAGAGCGATGCCTCGCCCGCCGAACAGCGTGAATTGGCGCGGGCGAGTGCAAACGCGGATCTGTTTACGAAGGCTATTGAAGTTATTATCAATACGAACCGCGCGTCCGTTTCGCACTTCCAACGCAAATTGGGTATTGGCTATAATCATGCCGCACGGCTTTGTGATGAACTTGAGGAGCGCGGCGTTGTTGCGCCCCATAGTGGCGCGGGACCACGCACAATTCTGCTTGACCAGAATCAATTAGAAGCAATTTTGCGCGGCGGAGATTCGGCTACGACAGTCGCTGAGTCTGTCCCCAATACCGACACCACCACCCAAGAACCTATTGAAGGCGATATGTTTGGTGAGTATATCGACGCAGAATCTACAACAGAACAGGAAGAATCTTCAACACCCACGGAGGAGTCCATATGATAGAGTTCGGCAAAACCTTGCGCGAAGCGCGTGAAGCTAAAGGGCTTACAATTGAGGATATTGTTAAGAAGACCCATATGATGAGTCGGCAAATTGCGGCGCTAGAGAATGAGGATTTCTCACTTTTTGCCGCGCCTATTTATGGCAGAGGCTTCGTTAAGCTCTATTGCGAGGCAGTGGGACTTGACGCGAATGTCATGGTCGCCGAGTTTATGGATATCTTTAACGGCAATCGCGAGCCAACCATTCGCACGCGTGAAGACGCGCCCCTCACGCCGTCCACGCCCTCAGAACCGCCACCGCCTCGTGAAAGTCTCATACCTGAACCCAACAACGAGGAGATTCTAACGCCCGAGACAACACCTTATGAACCGCCGAGGGCACGCTATGCCGCGCCAACCCAACTCGAGGAACGCGGCGCGATTCCAGGGAGTTCCTATCTTTGGCTGTGGCGTCCGCTCGTTCTACTTATTTCTGCCGCGCTCATTCTGTGGCTCATGTTCATTGGCGTTCGGGCACTCTATCGGGCTATGCAATCTAAACCTGAGATGCCGATTGTTGAGGAGCAATCCGCACCCACTACAAAGGACGCACCAAAGAAAGCCCCCGCTACGCGTCAAAAGATAGTGGTAGAACCTCTCTATATTGACTAACTAACCCCAAATCATGAGCAAAAATAGCTCTAAGAAAAAGAAATTAACGGCTCGCACCCCGAAGCGCCGCGGCAAATCGCGTAAGAATACGCGCTTTAGTCGCTTTTCGCGTTGGGCTACGCTCGTCGCAATAGTTTACCTCGTCCTTTGGAGCATTGCGGGGGTTTGGTTCGTCCATCACCCCAAGCGTTGGCTTGACCAGAAAGCGGAGGCGTATCCGTTAATCACAAACTTCCTTTGCTCGATTGGCAATCCCGTTGGCGACTTTACGGACTCTCTAGGTTGGACGGGGCACGATGCTGTTTATGAATATGACGAAGAAGCTCCCAAAGGCCAAGTCCTTTTTGCGGGGGCACCTATCCGTCTAGGCAACCCCGCGCCCGACGATATCCAAATCATTGACCGCGGCGAATTCATCATTGGCTGGTCAGCTAAGCTTCGTCATCCCGCATGGGTCGCCTATCATGTGCCGCCAGAGGCAAAGTTTGAAGCGGGCAAGCGCCCAAGTTTTCAGCGCGACAAAACGGTTCCTAATTGCCCACTCTCAGGTGCGTATGATAGGACGGGTTATGATCGTGGGCATATGGCGCCCAACCACGCCATTGCTACGCGCTTCGGCTCTGCCGCGCAACATAAGACCTTTCTTATGTCTAATATTTCCCCGCAGTCCCCTTCTCTAAACCGCGGCATTTGGCGAGAAGTTGAGCGGCGCATTGCCGACTTATGGACAGCGCGGTGGGGCGAGATTTGGGTTATTGTTGGCTCAATTTCAGATTCAAATGAGACGCTCTCGGGCACGAATATTGATGTTCCCTCCCAATACTATGCCGTGGTTGTTTGCCAAGAAGACCTCGATATTCGCGCATTTGCCGTGCTTTTCGACCAAAGTGTCCCTTGGCATAGTTGGCCCACGCGCTACCTCATCTCAATAGATGAACTTGAGGAACTCACGGGACTAGACTTCCTGCCTGAGTTGCCCGACTTCATACAGCGTCCGCTTGAAGCCGAATTACCTTCTCGGCTTTGGCCAATACGCCCACTCGATGTCTTTCGTGAGATTGGCTTAAGGTTTAGCCGCTACTAGCCTAGTCTAGAACCTTAACCGTGGGACCCGCCCCCGAATAAGAGTCGAGTCCGCCACTAACCGCGTCCCCTTCATCCGCTACTGTACGGACGCTTTTAATCTTCGGACGCTCACCAAAGAGCACCGTCCCAAGCCGCACCCAAGTCGCGCCTTCTTCAACGGCGACCTCATAATCGCCGCTCATCCCCATAGAAAGCCGCGGGAGTCCAATCGCCAACTTGTCTTCAAGCATATCGCGCAATTCGCGCAGTTTACGAAAGTAGAGGCGGGCATCTTCTTTGTTTTCCGAGAAAGGAGCCATGGTCATTAGCCCCTCAACGGTGATACGCGGACAGTCAGCCGAAATTGCCGCGATAACCCCTTCAACTTCTTCAGGACGCATACCACTCTTAGACTTCTCGCCCGAGACATTAACTTCTAGAAGAATACGCGGGTTAACGCCCATCGCGTCCGCTACGCGGTTAATGTGTTCGGCGAGTTTAAGGCTATCAACGGAATGGATAACATCAAAAAGTTCAAGCGCGTGGCGGACTTTGTTGCTTTGGAGGTGTCCAATGAGGTGCCAAGAAGGTCCCGCCTTCGCCGCGGCTTTTTTCCATGCGGCTTCTTGAACCTTATTCTCGCCAACAATCGTAAGCCCTGCCGCGTAGGCTTCATCCACAACTTCCGCGCCATGCGTTTTAGTAACGGCGACAATCTCGACTTCCGCGGGGTTGCGATTAACGCGTGCACAGGCTTGCGCTATCTTATTTTGAACTTCGGCTAATATTTCGTTTAAATCTCGCATCTTAAGCCTCCAAGTCTCTAGGGGTAGCTTGCCAACCATTATAAGCGTTCATGGCTCTATCCGTGCCCGACTTTATAATAAGTTCAGTAGCCTTGGCGCAAACAGGGATGACTTCGTCCATAATCTGCCGCGCTGTGGGGCTAAACTTGCCGAGTACATAGCCGACGACATTGCTTTTATCTTTACCCACGCCTATCTTTATGCGGACAAAGTCGCTTGTCCCGAGGCGCTCAATGATATTACGGACGCCATTATGTCCGCCACACGAGCCGCCCTTCTTTATGCGCAACTTCCCAACGGGCAAATCAATATCGTCCTGAATAACAATAAGATCTTTCGCTGTCGCGTTCGCATACTTCACGAGAGGAGCAACCGCCTCGCCCGAAAGATTCATAAAAGTCAAAGGTTTAATGAGAAGGACGCGCTCACCTGCCCAAGTGCCGCGGGCAATATTCGCGTTCGCGGATTTCTTAAACTCCCAATCAACCTTCATCTCGCGCACAATATAATCCGCCGCCTCGAAGCCTATCGAGTGCGGCGTATTGGCGTATTGTGCGCCAGGATTGCCAAGTCCCACAACGATTTTCATTGCGGGCGAGCGACTATTCGTGGTTGAATAGGTCGTTAATGGACTCGTTACCGTGAATGCGCTTAATCGCTTCACCAATGAGTGGCGCGACGGAGAGCTGGGTCAACTTGAACGGCAACTTCGCGGGGTCAAAGCCCTTGCGAAGCGGTATCGTATCGGTGACCACGAGTTCATCAAGTTGGGTTTCTTTCATCAAGCGTTCCACGCCCTTCTCGGTAAGCGGGAAGTGCGAAACAAACGCGTGCACGCTCTTCGCACCTGAGTCGCGGCACATTTTCGCCGCGGCAGAAAGCGTTCCACCCGTCGCCGTCATGTCATCAATCATAATGACATCGCAGTCTTTCACGTCACCAACGACGCTGAAAGCGTCCACCGTTGAATCGCCCGTACGCTGTTTCGCGACAATGGCGAGTCCCGTTTTAAGTTTACGGCTGTAGCTATACGCCGTCTTCGCCCCGCCCGTATCAGGCGAGACGACAATCGGCTTTTGAAAATGCATATCGCGAATGTACTTCAAAATGACTGGCTCGGCGTGGAGCTGATCGAGAGGAATATTAAAGAAGCCTTGAATCTGATTGGCGTGCAGGTCGAGCGTAAGCACGCGATCAGCACCCGCGGCAGTTAAAAGATTCGCAATAAGCCGCGCAGTAATCGGCACGCGTGGTTGGTCTTTGCGGTCTTGACGCGCATAACCATAATAAGGGAGTACCGCCGTAATACGCGCGGCAGAACCTCTCTTCAGCGCGTCCATAATAATGAAGAGTTCCATGTACGCTTCATTCGGCACGGGCGACCCCGACTGAATTACGAAGACATCGCGTCCGCGCACGCCTTCCATAACTTGGCAGAAAGTCTCGCCATCGGGGAAGTGCTTAATGTCAATTTTATTGAGGGGCTTACCTAAATAGGAAGCAACCTTTTCAGCGAGCGGCAGATTTGCCGTTCCTGAGAATACCATGAAGTCGTCATTCATTATGAGTTTTCCTTTGTAGAAATCGGTTCGTATATTATATCATATTTTGGGCGACGCGTGTTAGTCGGCTTTTGCCATGACCGTCAGTGCCCGCGCGAGCATGCCCATATCCGCACGCCCCGCGTCAAAGTCCGCCTTCACGCGCTCATAGCGCCGTTCGCACTCTTCACGGCTCGCCGCCCGAACGACGACATCGTTCACAATGCCGCGCGAAAGACGGTTAACACCCATATCCGTCGGGCTGCGATAGGGACACGGCGCTTTCATCATCCGTTCCCAAATCTCACGCAAAATCGGGTACGCCTCCACATCGCGATTGTAGTTGACGCGGATTTCGCCGTAGGCGAGGAAGTGGTGCGGGTCTATCTGATTCTCGTCCTTAAGTTCAAGCGTCGCCGCTTCATACGCGACATTTAAGGGGTGCATAAGCGGCAAATCCCAAACGGGGAAAGTCTCGAACTTAGCATATCCCGCGCGGCATCCACGCTTGACTTCGTGGTAAAGCATCGTAAGGCAGGTCGCGAACTTGCCCGAGCCAGGTCCAGGTCCTGTCACGACAACGATCGGCTTCTCGGTCGGGATGTAATCATTGCGTCCGTAGCCCGAGTCGCTCACAATTGTGTCGAGGTCATTTGGATAGCCCTTAATCGGATAGTGATAAAAAACATTAACGCCCGCCGTCTCAAGGGTCTTCGCGAAGTCACGCGCCGTGGGGTGCCCATCAAAACGCGTAATAACAACGCCGCGGACGGATACCCCATATTCCTTCATCGCGGCGATTAACTTGAGCGTCTCTTCTTCGTAAGTCGTGCCATAGTCCGCACGCTTTTTCTTGGACTCGATATCGCCCGCGTAGATACATAATACGAGTTCCGCTTGGTCGCCAAGACTTTGCAGGAGGCGCAACTTTACATTCGCGTCATACCCGGGCAAGCACCGCGCGGCATGATTATCATTCATCAACTTGCCGCCGAACTCAAGATAAAGCTTATCGTATTCTTTAGCCCGCTTACGGATTTCTGCGGACTGCTCCCGCAAATACTTCTCGTTATCAAAACCTATTTTCACTTTGCCGTCCCATTGATTTCGTCAAGAATTGCCTGAATCTGTCCTTTACAGCGACCACAGCCACCGCCCGCCTTAGTATAGTTCGTCACTTCCTCTACCGTGGTAAGTCCGTTCTCAGTAATGACGCGGCGCACCTCGTTTTCACTGACATTATAACAGGTGCACAGGACGGTATCCTCAAGATTGCGATCGGTATTCTTGCCCGTCTCATAGTTTTTAATCGCCGCTTCCATCGCCTCACGCCCCATGACCGAGCAGTGCATTTTCTGGGGCGGCAACCCGCCGAGGTAATCGGCAATATCCTTATTCGTAATCTTCTTCGCTTCTTCAAGCGTCTTGCCAATGACCATTTCCGTCAAAGCGGAGCTAGAAGCGATGGCGCTCGCGCACCCAAAAGTCTGAAACTTCGCCTCACAGATACGCCCATTCGCGTCCAGTTTAAACTGAAATTGCAGTGCATCCCCGCACGCGAGCGACCCAACCGTCGCCGTGCCATCAGGATTCTCTATCTTGCCCACATTCCGCGGATTGCGAAAGTGATCCAGCACTTTATCTGAATAATTCCACATAACGCCTAATATTATACCATATTTTGCCGCGCCGCGGCACAGAAACTTTAGGG
>CAVCAF010000040.1:0-16252 GCA_963600185.1 Azospirillum sp. 51_20
GTCGCTCGACCCTGAGACCGCGGTCTCTTGCCCGATAGACCGCGGTCTCCAAGCCGATAGACCGCGGTCACTCGCCCTTGAGACCGCGGTCTCTAAGCCTATAGACCGCGGTCTCTTGAAGGTCTGCCAGTAAGAGGGGGTAGGTGGGGTACTGGGGCAGGGGTGGCGAGAGGCTTTGTCGGGGCGTTTCCGCCCCGAAACCTAATGTCTCGGACACGCCGCGCGCGGCACTTTGGGGCACTTGGTTGGGGGTGACATCTCGCCCGCCGCGGCAGTTTGTGGCGGTTTAGGTTGCAAAGGCGGGCAGGATTTGGTATAATGCTTTGTATTCAACAATCTAAGAAGGGTTATGTATGTCGATACGAGGCGTTAAGCGCGCACTTATTGCGGTTGTCGCGGTAATGGTTGTGGGGGCTTCCTTAGCGGGGGGGCATCCAGTTTATTTGTATTCAGATAAGGAGGCGATTACTTTGCCGTATCCGTGCGAGGTGGTGCGGCATCCGTATCTCTCGGATGGTGCCGTCGTCACGAAAGCGGGTGCGGGCGAGGCGTTTGGACCACTTGAGCCGGGCAGTTATCTCGTTCATGAGACCGTTGCGCCGGGACGCGTCCGTACGCGCTACTTAGGTGTTGCCGCGCCAGGATGGACGGTGCTTCAG
The DNA here is from genome assembly GCA_963600185.1 of Azospirillum sp. 51_20. Lineage (GTDB taxonomy): Bacteria > Verrucomicrobiota > Kiritimatiellia > RFP12 > UBA1067 > UBA1067. Next base: position 660 of record CAVCAF010000040.1, read on the forward strand.
CTTACGGTTGGCTCCACGGGCGACATCCTCGACAGCGTCTTTCATTCGCGCCGCGTGCCCGTAAACTACTATGTAACGCTCGACCAAGTGCAGGCGGATACGACCTTCCTTGGGTTTGAGCGCGACTATGGCGACGCGATCTACTTGCACCTCCACCCCGACTCCCTCGGACGCCTTGACCCGAAGTTTAAGACGCTCAAGGCGAACTGGGATGACTTCACCGTCCCTGAGATTGTCGCGCGCTTAAAGGCGCTGGACGCGTGGATGCAGGCGTTTGGGTTCGAGCCGCTACATGGCTTCGCGAGCTACACGCCCGCCAACACCCTCATTCAGGCGATGCGCGAGGTGAAATGGAATGTCCTCCATTCGCTCTGCCCCGAGCAGAATTGGTCCGACGGACATTGGGCGATCAATCACTGGGGCATGCTCAACCAACCCTATTATATTGCCGCGGACGATTTCCGTAAGGCGGCGCACCGCGGCAGTGTTGCGGGCGAGGGGGATGTCTTAGGTATGTGCATGAATAGCTATAACCTTTATATGCCCCATGTCGTCAATTGGGGCGATAATGTTTGCTCGCCGAGTCACTTTCTGCGCTGGCACCGTAGCGTGGAGACGGGCGATGAGCCGCTACGCTATGAGACTTTCTTTGACGATTATTTGAAGGTCGCCGAGGGCATGAAGGACTCTCCGTACTTCCTCACGACGGGGTATGAGTTCGGACGCTCCTTCGGCACGCGCTCGATGACTGTCCATAACCGCCGCGGCGCAGAGTATGCGGTTGACTCGGCGAAGAATGGCGGCAAGGTCGTTTTCGCGACGGGACGCGATGTCGCGGCGTGGTATGAACGGTTCTGTCCGAACGCACCCGAGAATGTCTTTACTCAGCGCGACTATCTCGCGGGGGCGCGTATTATGGATAAGCCCATTGATTCGGGTCCGTCCATCGGCATGGAAATGCGCGACTATAAGGCGTGCTTTAACCACCTCGCGCCGCTCGCCTATTACCACTATGACTACACGATCCCTTGGTCATTCGCGACGGCGGATACCTCCGCCCCCAATGACTTCGCCGCGGATGACGCGAAGCGCGTCACCTTTTCGCGCGAGGGCGAGAAGGTGCGCCTCTCGGTTAAGGAACCTTTGCCGCGCGCGGTACCTGTCTGCCTTTGGGATGCGCGGCTTAAGAAGCCGCTGAGCGGAATGCGTTCCTTCACGCCGCCTGTCTTGGATGACGCACGCGAGCATACCGTCATCGAATTGCCGCGGGGCTGGCAGGGCAATCTCGCGTTTGAGGTTGTAAGTACGGGCGAACCCGATCCCGCCGAGTTTAAGGGACTCGTCACGCCGCTTTGGCGCGTGCATACAATAGGCGAGGGTTCGCGTCGCCGTAGCTATGCGTTCGTTGATACGCCGCTACTCGGGGAGTGCAAGGTTGAGTTGACGCTCCCGAAGGCATGCACAATTGATGCGCCCGAGGGCCCGCTCGGCGACTTTAAGGCGGGCGATCGCGTCACTTTAACTTTCAATACCCGCCGCACATGGTTCCGCTTTAAGGGTGTAAACGCCGCGGATATCCAGCCTGACGCGAAGGGTGTCGCCGCACTTCAGGCGGCGGCGAGCGAATGGCAGGCGTTTTCGGCTGGCGCGGGCGCGGCACTTAAGAAGATTCAAGCCGCGGACGATGCCTTCTTTAAGTCCATTATCCCCGCGGACGAGGAACTGCTCTTGGATGTTGATTGCTTCGGTAATTGTGCTTTCGGCGAGAAGAGCCGTGCTAAGGCGTATGACCGCGTCGTTTTCGCCGCGAATGATAAGCTTCGGGCGCTCGAATATTCGGACGGCGGCATTAGCCTCGGTAAGGGCAAGTCGTATTGGGTGCACCCGCGCGGCATAACCTTCCAAGTCGAGGGACTCGATTCGCTTAAGCTCAAGCCGACGGATACTATCCGTGTGCGGCTTTATGATGTCGCCGAGGCGAATGAGCCGCTTTCGTATAAACTCACGGTTAAGTCGGGCTGGAATAAGCTTATTGGCAACTTCGTCGACCCCTCGGAGTTAGGGCTATTAAAAGGCAATGCGCAGGCGAGCGATGTTATCTGGAATCCGCCCAAGACGCGTTCGACGGAAGGTATCCTCTCGTTTGATGTGCCCGCCGAGAAGTTGCAGGAAGGCACGATTTCCATTGGTCTTCGCACAAACCAAAAGCAGGTGCTGGATGATTGGTTCGCCGAGGGCGGCTTTATTGCACGCCTTGAGCGCATAATTGTGACGCGCGTCGCCGCGCCTGAGAACGCGAATAAGTAAGGAATTAGTAAGAAAGGTCTCTATTTAAGATGTATAAGATGACTAAGGTACTCACCGCGGCACTTGCGCTCTTTTCGGCAGGTGTCGCGCTCGCAGAAATTGACGGCTTTAATAAGGAAGGTTTACCTTACGCGAAAGAAGGCTTTGGCGTAAGGCGCAACTTCTACCAATCGGGTCGCCTCTCGGTTAAGTATGCGGATATCGCGGGCATGTTCGAGCTTAACTATGTCGGTAAGCAGCCTTTCACGAGCCAGAAGATGTTCTCTTCGTCTGCCGAGAATTGCACGTGGGTGCACCAGTTTACGCCCTTTGTGCTCATTGACGGAGTTCCGTATCGGTTGACTTTCGAGAATACGGTGCACTATCCGTTCGGCTACCGTAGCGAGTGCACACTGGGCGAGGTCAAGTTGCGCCATGAGTTCGTGCTCGACCGCAACGCGATTTTCCGCCGGATTACGGTACTTAAGAATCCGCTGGGTAAAACCATTACCGCGCGCCTAGCTAGTATGCAGGCGGGGCTTGCGCAGGGTATGAAGTGGCGAATGGACGCGGCGAAGAATGCGCTGGTCACGGAATGGAAAGAAGGCGCGTTTACGATTCCCCTCGAGATGGGCGCTTCCGTGCCCGTGAACTTCCCGTTAAACGAACGCACTTTGCAGGCACCCGCGTCGGCGGTGGATATCGCCAAAACGCAGTATCGCTTTGATATGGTGACCCTTAAGCCCGCGGAAACGCTCGTATTTTGGTGGGTGTTTGATAAGGCGGCGGAGGAAAACCTAACTTCCGCACGCATTGACCGCGTTTTCGCGGACTTCGACGCGAAACATGCTCGGGACGCACGCTTTGAGACGGGGGATTCTTTCGTGGACGGCTGGCTCGGCTTTACTGCCCCTATGAGTGCCGCGCATGAGATTGACGGGCGCGGCGGATTCCGTGCCTCGCCTACTTATTGGGTTTGGGGCTGGGACGCGATGGTACATGCGGGGGCACTCGCACTTTGTGGACGCGCCGCGGAAGTTAAGCGTATGCTCGCATTCCATCGTGATACTGCGCTCGCGCAAGGGGTCTTACACTCCTATACAACGGACTTTACCCAAGGTGCCCCCCTCGCGCCGGGCGTGCAACTCTTCTGGGTCATCCTCCTTAATGAATATGTGAACGCGACGGGGGACGAGGCGTTTAAGGCGGAATGCATGCCGTTCGCCCGTAAACTTGTTGAGCGCGCGAAGGGGGTTGTCCGTCCGGGCGAGATTCTGCCGCGCGGCATTGGTTATTATCCAGACTTCCCGGGGACGGTTGACCAGCACCCCGAGGACTATGCGCTTATTGACGCGGCAATTTATTGGCAGGGCTTAAAGGCATGGACAGTACTTTCGGGTGAGGACGCGGCGGATGCCGCGGCAGTTGGACGCGAAATTGTCGCGAAGTTCTGGGACGCTAAGGCGGGGCTTTGGTCTGATTCGTGGGATGTCGTTAATAAGAAAAGCCGTGCCTACTATCCGCTTTATAGCCTTTTCACGGTTTCGTCTTTGTCGCGTGGGTTAACCCCTGCCGCGGCGGGTGACTTCGCGGATGCCATGTCGCGCGAGTTCCGTCTCGGCGACCGTCTTTTGATGTTTGGCTGGGGTACGAGCGGCTATTTGTCGGATGGCAACCAGTATGGTTCGTATTATCCCGTCACCGACCGCACCTATTGGAACGCACAAAATGCCGCGGGGCGTACGGGTGCTCTCGCGCTTTTCCGCCGCATTGTGGGGCGCCATGCGCGTGTTTTGACTTATCCTGAGGGACAATCGACGGATGCTGTCAATCTCGACCCCGCGGATTATTCAGATGAACTCGGTAATAAGCAGTTCTTCGCCGAGAAGGGGTGGCTCTCGGACGCACTAGACCTTTGGCTTGGTTTACAACTTGAGACGCAGGGTATGCGCCTTAACCCGATGAATGACGGCAAGCCGTTCGCTATCCGTGGGCTAACCGTCCGCGGCACAACGCTCGACATTGAGATGTCCGGTTCGGGAACATGTGCTGCGTATACGCTGAATGGTAAGCCGCTCGCGGAAGGGTTTGTCCCTTGGGCGGCACTCCAGAACGGACGCAATACGCTCGCTATAAATCTCACGCCTGCTAAGTAAAGGCCCTTATATGAAGCAATTAGTTATTCCTTGTCTCGCGCTCAGCCTTGTGCTCGGCGTAAATAGTGCACGCGGCGCGTCATTTTTAGCCGAAGGCGATAAATGGATTCTCTCAGGCGATTCCATAACTTCTACGGATACTTACCGTCAGATTCTGCAACTCGCCGTTGAGCACTACCACCCCAATGCGGGTATTGTCATTGGCAACCGCGGCGTTTGGGGACAGAAGTTAAGCGAAGAAAAGCGCTTAGGGGCGAAAGAGAAGCCGCAGATTGTCTCCATCATGATCGCGATGAATAGCTTTATCCACCACGAGTATGGTACTGAGACGGACTTCTCAAATACGATTCGCTCGCACATTGAAGGACTTCGCGGACGCATTCGTGAATATAAGGCGAAGGGCGCGGAAGTTTTATTGATGACCCCAACGCTCGTGGATGAGCGCGAGGGCGGGTTCTTCGTGACCTACAATTCGCGTCCTGGACTCGAACAAGTCGGCGCGGCAATTCGTGAACTCGCGAATGATGAGGGGTGCTATCTCATCCCTGTCGCCGAGGATGTTGAAGCCTATAAAAAGGCGATGGGACCTCGCGAAACCTTCATCCCCGACGGCGTCCACCCCTATGGCTACGGACAGTACATTATCGCGAACGCCTTTATTTCGCGTCTTGACTTCGCTGGCAAGTTAGGCGAGGGGCGGCGTTTAACAGAAAAACCAAGTGCCGCGCCGCTTGCGTTTACTTGTGAGACGCGTTTTCAGGAAAGCACTAAAGACCCGCTCGTCTTCGCGACGGGAGGCGCTAAGGGACGCATCCGCTGGTCGGTGTGGTGCGATTCGTTGCGCGTCATGACCGATAATGATTGCGCGGGGCATTGCCTTGCGCGGGGTGAGGGCGTTCTAACGGGCGAAGCGAAATGGACTTTGCCCGTTCCGCCCGAGAGTCTAGATTTGAAAGTGGGCGAGCGTGCACGCGTTCTGATTGACATCACGCCCGCGGATGGTCTAAGTCGCCTTTATTGCGTTGACCTCGCGCGGTGCCCCGTTATTCAGATGAAGGACGGTTGCGCCACAGGTAAGATTGTAACCGATAAGCCGCGCCGTGAAGGGGCGACCGTTTGCATATGGGAACTTCGCGAGGATGGTTCCGACCTTTGGCTTTCGGGCTTCACAACGGCGGACGAGCCTTCTAAGAAAAATTATGGCGCGTGGGCGAATGTCTTTCATATGAATGGGGCGCAGGTTCTCTTCGACTTCCGTCCCAGCGATCGCTTCGCGGGCGTGAACCCCGATCGGGACGCGCCGATGGTGCTTTTCTCTATCTTGGAAGACCCGAAGCTATCGGTCATGCCGTTCGTTTGGATGGGGCGGCGGTATCAGTCGGCACTCTTCGCGTCCGCCGAGAAGAAAGAGGGCGGATATGACTGGGTACTGGGCTTCCGCGGCAATGTGACGGACTGCGAAGCGTTCGACATCCGTAAACTCGACTACTTCGGTATGCACCTCATGATTGCGGATACCGAGAATGGTGTCTGCGAGCGGTATACGGACATGGCCTATTCGCCCCTCGATAATCCCGAGCGGCGTATGAATCAAATGACGATCTTTGACCGTAAGGGTTGCTTCAAGGGCTCTGAAGTGACGACGGTTGGCTTTTTCGCATTTCCTAACACAGTAAACAAGTAAGAAAGGTAGAGTAATGATTAAACTTAAGATGGTAGCATCTTGCCTCGGGGCGGTGGCGATTTTCGCGACTGCAGTTGCCGCGGAAGACTTTGTGCGCTATGTAGACCCGCTCGTCGGGACTGTCGGCGAAGGCAATACATTCCCCGGCTCATGTAGTCCGTTTGGACTCGTGCAGGCGAGCCCCGACTCGGGCGAGCGCGTCACTTGTTCGGGGTATAAGCACACCGACACCACAATCCGCGGCTTTTCGCAGACGCACCTAAATGGTACGGGTCGTCAGGCGATGGGCGACATCTCGCTTATGCCGTTCGTCGGGGACTTTGATGAATTGAATGTAGCCTCGCCATTTAAGAAAGAAACCCAAGTCTGCAGTCCAGACTATTATGCGGTGACGGTTGAGAAGGGGAACATTCGTGCGGAAGCGACAACTTCGCAGCGCGTCGCTTGGTGGCGGTTTACTTTCCCGAAAGGCGAGACACCCAAACTTCTCGTCGATGCCGCGGCAATGCTTATGCAGCCCTATAACCTAAAGTTTGGGACGCGGCTCTTTGAGGCGGACTACTCGCTCGCGGCGGATTGCACCGAAATCTCGGGTGGCAAGTTCGCGCGGGGGTGGGCGCCGTATCGGCTCTTCTATTCCGTGAAACTCGATCGTCCGTGGAAGTCGATTAAGCGCTTGCCGACGGACGCATTTGATGGGTCGGGCGACCGCTTTGTTTTGGAGTTCGACGGTGAGAGCTCGCTCATGGTGCAAGTTGGTCTCTCGGTCGTTTCGGCGGAAGGTGCTAAGAATAACCGCCTCGCTGAAACGAAAGGGCAGACCTTCGAAAGCGTGCGTCAAGCGAACCGCAAGGCGTGGAATGACCTTCTCGCGCGTATGCAACTCGTTAAGGGCACGGAGGAAGAGAAAGCGAATTGGTATACCTCGCTTTATCACCTTTGCATTCAGCCTAACGAGCAGACGGATATCGACGGAAGCTATCGTACGGCGACGGATAAGATTGAGAAGTCTAAGTACGGTCAGTACTCGACATTCTCCCTCTGGGATACCTTCCGCGCGGCACATCCGCTTTATACCTTCCTTGTGCCCGAGCGTATTGACGCGTTTATTGAGTCGCTGTTCGTGTTTGGGCGTTACCATGGGCACTTGCCTATGTGGACCATGTGGGAGAACGACGACCATGGCATGATTGGCATCCATTCAATCCCTGTTATTGTTGACGCGTGGGTAAAGGGTTATCGGGACTTTGACGCTAACGAAGCGCTCACGATGATGGTTAAGTCGATGATTGGTAATGACGGTGAGAACCCCGTGAATTGCTGGAACGCCTACTGGGAGAATGGCTACTTCCCCTATTTCGCAGGACAGTTTGATACGCACTTAAGCCCAGGCGGGTCTGTCTCGCGCACGCTTGAGTTTGCTTACAACTGGTGGTGCATTGCCGACTTCGCCGAGCGCATTGGCAACTATAAGACGGCGAAGGAAGCGCGTAAATACGCGGACTGCTGGCGTAATGTCTTTGATGAGAAGACGGGCTTTGCCCGTGCGCGTGCGCCGCGCACGGCGGGCGGCGCATTCCGTGAGCCGTTTGACCCGCGGGCGTTCCGTGTGCCGGGTGAGCGTTGGAGCGACTATACCGAGGCGAATAGCTGGATTTATACATGGCATGTCTTCCAGGATCCGTTTGGGCTCGCTGAGGCGATGGGCGGCGTAGATAAGACGCTCGCGAAACTCGATGAGTTCTTTACGACAATGCCCATCCGCGGCACAGGTTCGGAGAACAACGACGAAGGCGGACTAAGCGAGGATGGTAAGTTGAAGATGGGACAATATGGACAGTACTGGCACGGCAATGAGCCGAGCCACCATATCGCCTACTTCCCCGCGGTACTCGGTCGCCCCGAGCGCACGGCGGAACTCGTCCGCGCAATCTGCCGCGAATCGTATCATCCGCGCCCGGACGGGCTCTGCGGCAACGATGACTGCGGGCAGATGAGCGCGTGGTATCTTTTCTCCATGATGGGATTCTATCCGTTCAACCCGAGCGTGGGCGAGTATGTAATTGGCGCACCCCAAGTGGAAGAAGTGCGCCTTACCTTGCCTGAAGGGCGCACCTTAACGATTCGCGCTAAAGGTCTTTCGGAAGAGGCGAAGTATGTGAAGAGTGTCACGCTGAATGGCAAGCGTATCGAGGGCGTTATCCTCAAACATGCTGACCTTATTAAGGGCGGCGAACTCGTCTTTGAGATGACCGCAAAGTCGTCCATTCCTGAACTATTAAAGAAATAAGAGGTCAAATGTGAAGAATCTAATTCTTGCAGTTGTAGCGATCGGACTCAGTGCCGCGGTGCGCGGCGAGTTCCGCTTGGCGAGTCCCTTTACGGACGGTGCCGTTCTTCAGCGCGGACAAGCCGTTCCTGTTTGGGGGCGGGCTGAACCGAATGCCGCGGTTAATGTCACCTTCGCGGGGCAGACGAAGACGGCGGTTGCGGACTCTAACGGCAAGTGGCGCGTTAATCTTGAGCCGCTTGCCGCGTCGAAAGAGGGGCGCGAACTTGTCGCGAAGTCGGGCAATGAGACTTTGCGTGCGCGGGATATCCTCGTCGGCGAAGTGTGGTTCTGTAGCGGACAGTCCAACTGCGAACTGCCGATTTGGGGTCCGCGTATGCGCTTTAGGGATAAGGAAGGCTACTTGGTCGCGCGCATGACGAACCTGCCCTATGTGCGCTTCGCGTATTGCTCGAATTATAAGCGCTCAAAAGAGCCGCGGGAGTTTTCGGCGGAGCCCGTACTCTGGAAGATGTTTACCCCCGATAACCTGCTTGTCTGCGGTACGAATCGCGACTGGGGTTTCTCGGCTATGGGCGTTTACTTCGCGCGTGAACTTTACGCGGCACTTGATGTGCCAATCGGCATTGTCGGCGCGTATTGGGGCGGCACGCCAATTCGTGATTGGACGCCTAATAACAGTCCCGACGGACAACCCTTTAACGAGATGGTCGCCCCGTGGTGTCCCTATGCGTTAAAAGGGTTTATCTGGTATCAGGGGTGCGCTGACTTGGGTTCGGGCGATAAGTATCGTGTGTTTATGCATAAACTCTACGACGGCTGGGCGCAAGAGTTTGAGAACCCGAAGCTTAGCTTACGGTTTGTGCAGTTAGCGCCTTTCCATTATTGGTCGAACAACGGCGACCAGAACCTCGTTGCCATTCAAGAAGCCCAAGCCGCGTTCGCGAAAGAAGAGCCGAATGCGGGCATGGTCGTCATTAACGATGTCGGCAATATGAGCGATATTCACCCGAACGACAAGCGCACGGTTGGTTTGCGCCTCGCGGCACTTGCCCTCAAGCGCGATTATGGCTTTGATATCCCAGGCGAGTCGCCGACACTGAAATCGTGGCGCGTGGAGGACGGACGCTTCATTCTCTCGTTTGATAATGTGAAGGAGTGGGTCTTCTACACGGCTGACCAGTCCGTACCGCTTCTCTTTGAAGTCGCGGGGGCGGATGGTGTCTATCGTCCAGCCCAAATCACGAACTTGATTTGGCACAAGAACCGCGGCAATTCGGGATACTTTGATGGCGAGATTGACGGAACCAACCTTGTCGTTGAGTCGGCGGGTGTAACGGAACCGAAAGCCGTCCGTTTCTTACATAAATCGCCATTCTTTGGTTATTTGACGAATGAGGCGAATATGCCGCTTGGGCCTTTCCATATAAATGTAGACGAGACCGCGGCAAAGTAAGCCGAGATTATACATCTCGTGTAAAACGCGCCCCTTAATCTTACAGGATTAGGGGCGTTTTTCTTTCTAGGGGTACTCAAGAGCGCGGCAGTTTGCCGTTGGCACGCTTTCTGCTAATTCGTTTTATGTCATGGGTTGCCAATGGTGGCGGCTCTAAGAAAGGATAAATAGCATGAGCGTGTGTGCACGTCTAGCAGCGATGAAGAAGGTGGCGGATTTGAAGGCGACAGCGCCTTCAGCCCCCGTTGAGATAAATGACGATATGAAGGATATCGGCTATGCCGAGGATGTCTTCACGAAAGAGACGATGCAGAAGTATCTTTCGAAGGAGACCTGCAAGAAGCTTATGGCGACGATTGATGGTGGACAGCCGCTGGATCCTTCCATCGCGGGAGAAGTCGCCCACGCCATGCGCCACTGGGCAATGGATCGCGGCGCGACCCACTATACGCACTGGTTCTTGCCGTTGACGGGTTCGACCGCTGAGAAGCATGACGCGTTCTTGGAGATTATGGACGGTAAACCCGTGCAGGCGTTCTCGGGCAAGAACTTGATTGTCGGCGAGCCAGATGCGTCGAGCTTCCCCTCGGGCGGCATTCGTTCCACCTTCGAAGCGCGTGGTTACACGGCGTGGGATCCGACCTCGCCCGCGTTCATTAAGCGTCATGGTAATGGCGCGACGCTCTGCATCCCAACCGCGTTCTGCGCGTATACGGGTGAAGCGCTCGACCAGAAGACTCCGCTTCTGCGCTCTATGCAGTATTTGAGCGCGGCAACGAAGCGCTTGATGAAGTGCTTTGGTAAGGAAGAAGAGAAAGTCACAATTACCCTCGGGCCTGAACAGGAGTACTTCCTTATTGATAAGTCGTACTACCTCGCGCGTCCTGACCTCGTCATGACAGGTCGCACGCTCTTCGGCGCCCCTTCGGCGAAGCATCAGCAGCTCGAAGACCACTACTTTGGTTCGATTCGCAACCGCATTCTGAACTTCATGAATGAGGTTGAGACTGAACTCTGGAAGCTCGGCATCCCCGCTAAAACGCGGCACAACGAAGTCGCGCCGGCTCAGTTCGAACTCGCGCCGATGTTTGAGGAGTTGAACCTCAGCTGTGACCATAACATGCTGATTATGGAAGTCCTCCGTCAGGTTGCTGACCGTAATGGCTTTGTGTGCCTCTTGCACGAGAAACCGTTCGCGGGTATCAATGGCTCGGGCAAGCACAATAACTGGTCCGTCGCCTATGGTAAGACCAACTTGCTCAACCCAGGAACCGATCCTCACCAGAACGCAATCTTCTTGACGACGCTTTGCGCGGTTATTGAGGCCGTGGATAAGCACGCCGATCTCGTGCGTGCCTCTGTCGCGACGGCAGGCAACGACCACCGTCTGGGCGCGAACGAAGCGCCGCCCGCGGTCATCTCGATTTACCTCGGCGACCAGCTCGCGGATGTTATCGCCCAGCTCGAGAATGGCGAGCCGAAGCACTCTAAGCACGCGGGGCAGATGCGTATTGGTGTCGATACTCTCCCTGTCCTTCCCAAGGACGCGACCGACCGTAACCGCACCTCACCGTTCGCCTTCACGGGCAACAAGTTCGAGTTCCGTGCGCCAGGCTCCTCGGCGAGCTGCTCAGGGCCGAATGTCGTCCTCAACACGATTGTGGGCGAGGCAATGAACCGCATTGCGGGCGAACTCGAGAAAGCGGGTGTCTGCGGTAAGGTTGAACCTGGCAAGCATTCGCCTGAGTTCCACTCCGCGCTCCAGAAGATTCTGCAGGCGATCGTGAAAGCCCATAAGCGCATCCTCTTCAACGGCGATGGCTATAAGTCGGACTGGCTTGCTGAGGCGGCTAAACGCGGCTTGCCGAACGCGGCGACGACCCCTGAAGCCCTCAAGGCTTTCGCGCTCAAAGAAAACATTGAGATGTTCGAGAAGGCGGGTGTCTTCAGTGCGCGTGAACTCGCGTCGCGTGAAGAAATTGCGAGTGAAGAGTATGTGCAGAAGATCCTCATCGAGGGCAACTGCGCGCTCGACATTGCCCGCACGCTCGTCGCGCCTGCCGCGAAGGCGGAATACCTTGAGACGCTCAAGGCGTGTGCGAAGGCCGATAAGTGCGCCGTTGCCGCGGGAACTTCCGCGTTGCGCGACTCGGTTATCCGCCTCGGTGTGGGGCTTGACGCGATTAAGACCCAGTGCGCCGACCTCGAGGAGGCTGTCTCTAAGAAGGATACGACCGCGATCTTGACCGCGATGGTTGCCCTGCGCACGACAGTCGACAATCTCGAGAAGATTGTCGCGGACGATAAGTGGCCCTTGCCGAAGTACCGGGAGATGCTCTTCCTGTACTAATTCGGAAAGGTCACGCGAGATGTCCGATTCGATTAAACACGAATGCGCGGTTACGCTCCTCCGCTTGCGGAGGGGCGCCGCGTTTTATCGCGAGAAGTATGGGGCGAGCGACTATGGCGGCACGAAACTCTCGCTCCTCCTCGAAAAGCAGCATAATCGCGGACAAGACGGTGCGGGTGCCGCGAGTCTCACGCTCAGCCCGACACCGGGTGCCCCCGCATGGCAAATTATGAAATCCGCTACGGCTACGCCCTTGGCGGATTTGCTTTCTTTAATTGCCAAGCGCCGCGCAATGGAGGAGACGCTCTTTCTCGGGCACTTGCGCTACGCGACATATGGCAAGGGGGACGAGAGCTTTTGCCATCCGTTTCTGCATAAAGCCTCGCGCCTTAAACGGACGCTCTTCCTCGCGGGCAACTTTAACCTGACCAACACGAAAGAACTTTTTAGCGACTATGTCGCGCTCGGTAAGTTCCCCGAGTCTCAGGCGGACGGCTATCTGATTTGTGAATGGCTCGCGTCGGAAATGTTGCGGGTTGAGATGGCAGGCGTGGAAGACCGCGGCGAAGTGCTCATTGCCGCGCTCAAGGCACTTTTGCCGCGCTTGGACGGTGCCTACACGCTGTGCGGTATGACGGGGGACGGATGGACTTTCGCGATTCGTGATCCGCACGCGATTCGCCCTGGCTTCTACTTCGTGAATGATGAAGTGGCAGTCGCCGCGTCCGAAAGACCCGCGATACAGGCGGCATTTGATTGTCCGACCGACGATGTAAAAGAGCTCACCCCGGGCGAGGCGCTGATTGTCTCGCCTGAAGGCGCGGTTTCGCTTGAGAAGATTTTGGAGCCTGCCGAACGGCGGAGTTGCGTCTTTGAGCGTATCTATTTCTCGCGGGCAAATGACGCGGAAATCCACCAAGAACGCAAGCGCCTCGGCGAGGAACTCGCCTTGCCTCTACTCAAGACGATTAACTACGACTTTGAGCATACCTTCTTTAGCTACATACCGAACTCCGCGCAAGTCGCCTTTCATGGGCTCCTCTCCGCACTCTGGACGGAAGGTCTTGCCGAGGGACGCGAGGTGCGCTTTGGGCAAATCGCCGTAAAGGACGCGAAGTTCCGCACCTTCATTGCGGATGCTGCGGCGCGACGCGAGTTTTATAAGCATGTCTATGATGTCACCTATGGCTTGGTGAAGCCGGGCGTGGATACTCTCGTGGTGCTAGACGACTCAATCGTCCGCGGCAATACGATGCGCAATGCGATTTTGCCGATGCTCGATAGACTCGGTCCCAAGCGCATCGTGGTCGCGTCTTCCGCGCCACCGATCTGCTTCCCCGACTGCTATGGTATTGATATGTCGACTCTTGGGGAACTCGTCGCGTTTCGTGCGCTCGTCAATCTCGCGGGCGCAGAATCGCTTACACCCGAGACTGACTTGCGGGCACTTTACGCGCGCTATAGCCTCGAGGAACTCTCCGCGGAAATCGCACGGCTCTTAAAACCCGAAGGCATGAAGGCGGAAGTCGAAGTCGTCTTTCAGACGAACGAAGCCTTGCGCCGCGCCTGCCCAACTTCCACAGGCGACTGGTACTTCACGGGGAATTATCCGACCGAAGGTGGCTTCCGAGTCTTGAAGCGTTCCCTCGCCAATTACCTCGCAAAGCGCGAAGACCGCTCATACTAAGCCTTCTAAGTAGGTTTAGAGCCATTGGTCGGCCCCCCTTAGGGTCTTTGGTCGGGGGGCGTAGAGCCTTTGGTTGACCTCTTTAGAGCCTTTCTAACATACCCTTAGAGCCTTTGGTACGCCCCTTGCGAGGTGCTCACTCATCCCGAGTGAGCACCTCAGTCGCCCCGAGTGAGCACCTCAGTCGCCCCGAGTGAGCACCTCACTTACCTCACGCGAGCACCTCACACGGTGTAAGTGAGCACCTCAGAAGGGGCGTACCAAAGGCTCTATGACCCCCGACTAAAGGCTCTCAGGGGGCGTACCTAAGGCTCTAAGGGGGTTAACCAAAGCCCCCTAAGGCACCGACCAAAGGCTCCGAAGAGCTGTCCAAGTCTTGCTTGGACTATTGCCGAGCCTTTGCTAATTGAAAGCATATTGCAAGGCTACTGCATTTTGTGGTATAATGTAGGCTAACGAGCGTACCCTAGTACTATCTAACAATGACAGAATCAGAAGTAAGAATGAAGTTGATAGATCCTATCCTTCTTTCCAAATGGGAAGAGGACAGGGTTCGTACGGAGTATACATTTACAGATGGACGCGTTATTGTTTCTGGTAAGACAACTTGCCGTGGTGAACGACTCCGCGCGGACTATCTTCTCTCGTACCAACCGAACTTGCCGCTTGCGATAGTTGAAGCAAAAGATGATTCGCATAGTATTCGCGATGGATTACAGCAGGCAATTCGCTATGGCGAGGTCTTAGATGTTCCGTTCGTCTATTCTTCAAATGGTTATGGTTTTGTTGAACACGACCGATTGACGGGGCTTGAGCGTGAGCTAAAGATGTCAGAGTTTCCTTCTCCCGAGGAACTCTGGACGCGTTATTGTGGTGCGCATAATCTCTCTGATGATGTAGTTGCTCAGAATGTGGTGAAAGAGCCCTATTATTACGCGCAGAATCAAAAAATGCCGCGCTACTATCAACGCATAGCGGTAAATCGCGTAGTTGAAGCGGTTGCGCAAGGGCGACGGCGACTTCTTTTGGTGATGGCAACAGGGACAGGTAAAACATACTGCTCCTTTCAAATTATCTGGCGGCTTCTTTTGAGTGGTAAGGTTCGCCATGTGCTTTATCTCGCGGATAGGAATGTCCTTATAGACCAAACAATGGCACAAGATTTCGCGCCACTGAAGTCAAAGATGACGAAGGTGTTTTCTCATAAACTAGACCCTGCCTATCAAGTGCATCTCGCGCTCTATCAACAATTAGTCGGGGCGAACGGCGAAGAGCATTTTCGTAAGTTGCAGAAGGATTTCTTTGATTTAGTTGTTATTGACGAGTGTCATCGCGGCAGCGTAAAGGATGATTCAACATGGCGTAAGATTCTGGAATATTTTAACACAGCTATTCACATCGGGCTTACGGCGACACCGCGCACAAAAGAGGACGGGAATAACTTCGAACATTTTGGCAATCCTTTGTATGTCTATTCTCTTAAGCAGGGAATAGAAGATGGCTTTCTAGCACCTTACAAGGTGATCCGAGTTGGGCTTGATATTGACTATCGGGAATGGCGACCGACAGAGGGTGAGAAGGATGTTAATGGCAATAAGATTGAGGATCGAATATATGGGCAAGCAGACTTCGATAAGAATATTATCATTAGATCCCGTACCGAAGCTGTCGCCAAGCGCATTAC